>JAUSHB010000005.1 GCA_030648955.1 bacterium | reverse complement strand
CTGTTCCTGCCACAGGATAGGTGAACACACGATTGTTCGTACCCCAGCCACCACGGAACCAATTTTGTGGATCTCCATTCCCGCCAATGGTTTCAAGAGAGGGGTTGGTGATGAGATTGCTTGTTGGTGGCACAGTATTATCAACGGTTATGGTTATTGTATGCGTTGAATTATTTCCAGATGGATCGTGAGTCGTTGCTTTAAGGGTATGTGAACCGTTGGAAACAGTCGTTGTGTCCCAATTGAAAGAATACGGAGGTTGTGTGATTTGTCCTGTTATGGGAATCCCGTCAACAGCATAGAAAATATATGTTACTGCGGTGTCGTCTGTTGAAGAAGCGGTGAGAGTAATGGTCCCCGATACGGTTTGTCCTAGAAGGGGATTGGTAAATTCAACAATCGGAACATTTGTTTCAGAAGGCGTGCTCGTGCCGCTTACATACATTTCTGCATCGTCTATTTCAACGAATCCCACGGCACTAATAAGGTGAAGGAAGGTGACATGCGTTCCGTCAGACGGCGGAGTAAAAGTTCCTGAAACTGTTTGCCATGCTAAAGAAGGTTGAATTTCTTTTGCCAACCCAAAGTAATGAAAACCGCCACCAGTAAGAGTGTATCGTCCAATGATGTCAGAAATAGTATTCGATCGGTAGTGATCTGTGTAGGTATATGTTGTGCCCGGAGTAACAGCGACTTGATCAAAATACCACTTTGCGTCACCAGTACCGTCTGCCGGATAATTTGTTATTTCAGTGCGTACCGCTTTCTGACCATTAAACCCAGTAACTGGATAGGTATGAATAGCTGTATTGTTACCCCAACTATTTGAAGTCCAAGCAAGAGGGTTCGCACCATTTTGAATTTCAAGCAATCCATTTTGAATAAGGTTTGTCGGCACAGTATTATCAACGGTTACTGTTATTCCTGTTGATACAGCAACATTTGAAGCTGCATCTCGAGCATGCGCAGAAAGTGTGTGTGAACCATTGGTAACGGTAGTTGTATCCCACACAAAATCGTAGGGACTTGTCATGTCTTCCGTGAGAACTGCCACATCATCAACAAAGAGAGTAACTCCCACTACGCCAACATCATCAGTAGCATTTACCGAAACAGTTATCGTACTTGAAGCAATACTTCCCGTGGAAGGCGTGCTTATGGAAACCACCGGAGAAGTGGTATCTGAAAGCGTAGACGCTAAGGTGAGAGAGTAGGTGTCTGTCGTAAGAATACCAACCCGATCTAATTCGTGAAAAACGGTAACGGTTTGTGCTCCAATCGGTGCAATGATATTTTTTTCAACCTTTGTTGGTATAGCCGTAGGGGGAACATCACCAAGGCTTTGATATTGAAACGTTCCATCAGAGAACCCAAATTGCGCAGTATACATACTAGGTGCATTTGCTGTGTAGTAGTTCGAGAAAACGTATTCTTCTCCTGGAGTAATAAAGACCGGGTCGAAGTACCATTTTGCACCACCGTTTGTATAGCTTGTGATTTCAAGTTGTACTGCTTTTGTTCCTTCGAATCCACTTACTGGATAAGTAAATATCGGATTTAAGTTTCCAAACCATCCCTGGAACCACTTAAAAGGTCTTCCCGGCAAGGGATCTTCAACCTCAACGGATGGATTGCTAATCAGGTTTCCAGAACTACCACCATTATTTAAATAGAGATTAATACTTCGGGCATTTGTTAACCCTCCACTGTCGGTAACAGTAAGCACCACCTCGGTGTATACATCAGTTGCTCCATGGTCTGGACCAAGAAACGAAGGATTTATTACTCCATCAAACTCTTGAATCATGTGGGTGTGAATATTGTGATGAAGAATTATTTGCCAATGGAACGCTGGAGCAGAAAGTGTTCCATCCTCTGGATCGGTAGCCGTACCATTGAGTTGAATCGTTTGATTTGCCATGTAGAGCATTCCGCTTGCGGGATTTGTAATTTGAGGAGAAGGCTCCTGATTACCAGCATTTATGGTGATACTTTTTGATGCGGATGATCCTTTATCATCTGTCAAAGTAAGACTAGCTGTGTATGTTCCATTTATTGTGTAGGTGTGTGTTGGGTTTGCACTTGTTTCCGTTCCGCTATCTCCGAAGTTCCAGCTGTAGGTAAGCGGGTCATTGTCAGGGTCGATAGATCCTACGCTTCCAAAATTAACAGTAAGGGGAGTGAGTCCCGATGTTGGGTTAGCAGAGATAGCGGGAACGGGACGTCGGTTTCCTGTTGTGTGGGTAAGGCGATTGAGGTCTCCTGTATAAATTGAGAGAAAATAAATATTTCCGTCGGGACCTGTTGAAATATCAACTGGTCCATTGGGTACTTGCCCCGCAGTATCATCCATAAAGTTCTCTACAGAAGTTGTCGTACTGCTTGCGGAAACGACAAGACGCTTTATCCAGTTCTGGGCGTAGTCACCGAAGAAAAATGAATTATTGTACTGTGCTGGGTACGCACCATTAGATGGAAATGAACCGGCAGTAATAGATCCGGCACCATTACTGTCATGGCCGTATACGTAGAGCGGGTTCGTAACGCTTGATGATGCGGTACAGTTGTATGTTGTGGTGTTCATGCCCTCATGACATGGCCAGCCAAAGTTTGCACCCGGAGTAACGAGATTCACTTCTTCCCAATCACTCCACCCTACATCTCCCAAGAAAAGTGATCCGGTTCCTGGTTCAAAATTAAAACGGAACGCATTGCGCAAGCCCAGCACATATACTTTAGAGATGTTAGCATTGGGATCGCCACTATAAAATGGATTGTCGAGAGGAGCGGTGCCATCGGCATTAATACGAATCATTTTTCCACCAAGGCTGTTGAGGTTTTGCGCGCGCAAAGCTCGAGAATCAACAGTGTCAAATGCCGAACCATCGCCAAAGGTTGCATACAGCTTATCGTCAGGACCAAAACGTAATCCTCCCGCTGAATGACTCATGGAATCCGAAGGAATACAATCTGATCCCGAGGGATAATCTTCACATGAAGGGAGAGCAGGAGATCCGCCAATCGTCCCCACAAGTACGATTTTACTTGATTCACTTGCGGTGTCTCCAATAACGGTGACACGTACAACTCTTCCAGTTTTTGGACCACTAAAATTTGAGCCCGGAGAATTTTCATATGTATAAGACAAATAAAGATATCCATTTGCCGCAAAATTTGGATCAACAGCCATACCAATAAGTCCACGGTCGCCGAAAGTATTAATATCAGTGAGTGTTATTGCCGGCGTGGGAAGGAGGGCGCCATTCTTCACGACTTGTACCGCGCCACCCTTTTCCGCGACAAAGATTCTTCCATCCGGCGCGAATGTCATTGCCGTAGGGAGAGTAAACCCACTTGCGATGAGCTCAACTTCAAACCCAGGTTCAAGGATGGCAGCTTCCGTAACATTTGAGAACGGAGTAAAAAAAGCGATGTGTACCAAAATAATAAAAGTCGCTAAAGTTTTTTTTGTATATGATTGCATGTTTTTAATGATTAATTGATGTCTTGTAAATAATTTCTTTGCTCATAAATATTTATTACTGCTACTTTTCCGGATTGAAAAAAACTAACAACATTAAATTTCTCTAACCCGAGTAATTTTTCTCCCGAATAGTCTTTCAGGTTTATCCATACCTCTTTTGTATATTTTCTGTGCCATTCATTCTCACCCTCACGAATACTTGTTTTAATGGCTATTCCAAAAAAGATAAGCATCATTGTTGATAGTCCCGTGACAATAGATACTGAAATAATCCGCTTAAGCGCAACACGGAAAATTGTTTCTCCCTTTTTAACTACCGGGGACACTCTTTTTTTCTTTTTGGCGAAGAAATCAGAAATTATTCCGATTATAATAACCGCGATATGGAAAATTAAAGAAAGTCCTGAAAATGGCGTCTTCATAATATTTTACATTACTACACGTTCTGGTTTAAACCATTGGAGATTATTTTGACGCAAGAAGATCTCTTTTATCATTTGTTCCAAAAAAATGTATGCATTGAGGAACACAAGGAGGAGATAGGGAAGAGGAACAATCAATAAATCCCACCTCTTTTCTTTCCACGTTGCAAAAATTGCAAAAGCTATGGCAACAATGAAATAAGAAATAATAAATGACAAGTAAAAACGAAGACTTAAAAAGGGTAAAATAAAAAGAAGAAGCGAAAACATTATCCCCTCAAGATACATGAGTGAAAGTTCGAAGGCGATTCTCGGTTTTTTTGTTACAAGATCGTGGTGTTTCAAAAGACATTGCCATCCCCCGCCAAACCATCGTCGCATTTGATTTATGTATGCGGGAAGTGTCACTGGGTCTTGGGTGAAAACTACTATCCTTCGGTCATAAAACACTCGCAATCCTTTTCTATGGAGGCGGTATGTAAAATCAAGATCTTCGGTGAGCGTATCGTGTTCAAAGGTAATGTGTTTAAAAAAATCTTTTGTACGGAACGCGCCTGCTGCGCCGGGGATCACGAACAAGAAATTTATATAATGTTGAGCAAGTTTGTGAAGGTTTTGTCCCACCGCATACTCGAATGCTCGGCATGCGGTAAGCCAATTGTATGGCATACTCCGCACATATCCAGCGACGGCAGTTATACTCGCATCTTGGAAATCTTCCTCAACATATCTCACAAAATTTTTATCAAGAATAGTATCGCCATCTGTGGCGATAAAAACATCACCCCCCACAAACGTAAGTCCATATTCTTGCGCGTGACTTTTATTTCCTGTTGCTTGCGCAATCGTAACCACTTTAATTTGATCCCCAAAGGAAGCAAGAATCTCCGCAGTACGATCCGTACTTCCATCATTAACAACCAGAATTTCGTCTGGTTTTCGTGATTGGTTCAAACAGGATTCAATAGTTGATTTAATTGATTTTTCCTCGTTATGACAGGGGATAAGAATGCTAATTTTCATACAAATTTTTGATTGTTAAATATTTTAATTTATGAAATATCGTCGATATAAAATAAGAGCACGGTCTAAATGGCCATGCTCTTACAAAACAAAGCACCAATTCGCTTCTCGCTTACGTGGCTCGTCAGAATACTATTTAAGACATCACCATGGGATCACCATCGTGATTTAAAAAATAAATTTTCTTTTTAAAAAAAAGAACTTCTTTGGATCGTGTCAAAAAACCGATAAGTCGTCGTATTTCGTATACTCAAGCTATCATAGGTTAAAGAATAAGTCAACCCCCCCCTACTACATTCAATCTGTTAGTGCAACACTTCAAATACGGAGGTACAAATACGGAGGCCCGACCTCCATATTTGTACCTCCGTATTTGAACTCCTGTGATTATTGGAGCTGACGGAGTCCATTTGGTAGAGGAGAGGGAAGAGGGGAACCTTGCTTTTTCTCTCCCGTCACTATATATTGAGCACCATGAAAAAACAGACAATTATTATCTTTCTCACAATTTTAGTTCTCATCGGACTGGGGTGGGTTGTGGTGGGGAAAAAGGGGGTTGAAGAGCCTGTTCTGGGTGACACAACTACCATGGCGACTACGACTGGAAAAATGATAGCCACTACAACTGAAACCACTAAAAATAATGTCCCGACAGCCACAAATATATATTCTAAAAAAGACGGGGAAACAAAAATAAAACCCGGTGTTATAAAAAATGGGATATACGAGACAGAAACTTTCACTTTGACAATTCCGGAAGACTGGAGACTTATTCAGGAAGAAGAACTTCCGTTTTCCGATGTTCACGCATCCGGCATCGATGCGATTTTTCAACTTGGTGATAAACAGTGCTACGAAATCTTTGCCGCTTCGACGACTCTTGTTGCAGCTCCTATTGGTAGTATGGGAATACGAGTAATCGACAACTCCATATTAGCCGCCACGGGATATGGTCGAAC
>JAUSHB010000004.1 GCA_030648955.1 bacterium | reverse complement strand
CCGTTCATCGCCGTCATACCCTCCCGTATTATCATTTGCAGAATTTACTGTTTTAGGGCCGGTCCAATCGCCTGATGCCGTGCATGATTTGGCGTTTTTTGAACTCCAGTAGAGTGTTGCCGTCTGGTTGTAGTCGATGGTGGCAGAAGTTGCGTCGCTGGAGAGCCACAGAGAAACGCTCACGGGAGGGATTGTAGGGGGGATGATGACGGGGGGTACAATTGCGGGATTGGGATATTGTTCGACAGTTGCATCGCAAGCAAATGCGTATCCATGTTCATAGGAACAAAGCAAATTAACGTTTGCGGGACACCCTTTGTTGTATATATAGTGCGAACCATATGTGGGATGAAATTCACCGTAATAAAGTTCGCTCCCTGGTAACGCATGAGTGGCATAGAGATACGCCGTCTCTCTATCTCCATTAACGTGGTAAGCAACTTTTGTATTAGTACACGTAACCCCAAACGCATCAACCTGCTGGGGCATAAAAAATAGCACCGTAGATGGTGCCATGAGGAGAACAAAGAAAATTCCGAGCAATACCGCTTGAACTTGGGTCTTTCTTGTATGATCAAACACAGCAAGAGAGACCGCTAAAAACAACGTTTTCAACATAAAAGTAGTTATTATGAATACTGTTAATACGCGTGTATAAAATGGACAGAGAATGGAGATCAAAGAACCTATGAAAAAGCTTATACCTCTCTAACAAAATAGCAAGGGGGGGTGCACCCACCACATTGGCATCACAACATTTGATGGAAAACTATCGAAGATATCCATGCACCTTAATCGATATCTGTAGTCGCTAGGTTTTTACTAAGACGGTCAAGAAAATCAGGGCTGGCGAATTATTAAAAATATTCGAGGGGATGGTAATTCTTTTAAGTCCCCTGCAGCTTTAGTACCCCCACAAAAGGTCCTGTGCAAATAACCATACTACCTTCAACCACCTCTTTAAACGCATTAACCATCGATCTTTGAAAATTGATTTGATTGTCGAGTATGCACGTTATTTCTTTGTTCACCCAATTGTCATTTGGGTTTACTGTATACTTGAACATCATTTCACAGCCTTGAGGTGCTAATCCTACAATTTTGTAGTAAGCAGTCGTGACTCCTGTATCTATTTGCAAGATAGCTTCCCTGCAAGCAGTAAACGCTTCTTGAAAACACTCTTCATTTTCGCAATCAATCACTTGGGTTGCGATAGTCTTTTGTTCTTCATCTGGTGGTGAAAGTTGATCGTTTTCTTGAATTTGCGGAATTGGTTGCGAAACTTCCGGATGTACTTCCAACTGCGCAAGAGGGATTCTTGTGTCTCCCGTTTTCATCCTCAAGATATAGGTGCCCCCAAAGGAAACGATGACTATTAAAACAAGAAGAAACGTAATTGCTAGCGTAAACGTATTACTACTCCGAAGTGGCAAAACTACTGTCGATATTTCAGCCGACGCTTCAGGATTTTCTTTGACCACTAGATCGGGTTTGCTTGATTCTTTTGATTCTTGGTGTGTAATTGGCTTCGCACGCAAAGGCGATGTTGGCGATAGGTATGTCGGTCCAACGATGATATCAAACCCTTCGCTCACATCTTCCAGATCCCACCCATTTTGAAGCAAATTCTTGGTAATTACTTCGCGGGATTGGTTATTCCTTATGGTGTCTTTTATGTAGTCAAGTAACTCTGGGCTAATCATATTTTTTAATACAAGCAACAATAATTGAGCTTCATACAATAAATGTTATCCGGACATGTTGCGACGAACTTATTTGAAACTCACACCGTTTGTTTAATTCTACAGCAAGTTGCGAGATATTCCATCCAATGAGCTCCTCGATTCGGTCAGTCCGAGGAAGACACTCATTCATACCCCCAGCGAGTATTGTACAGGAAAAATCATACAGGCAAACAAAAACCCCAGCACAACTGCTCGGGTTTTTGTTTTTTGTACGCCCTTAAGCATTGGAGTGTTGACTGTTTAGAACTTCACCTTCACCGGCTCTTTTGCGGCCGCATCTTCGAGTTCGAAGAATTCACGAGGTTCAAACTTGAACATATTGGCGATCAAGTTTGAGGGAAATGTTTCGATTGAAGTATTTAAGTCACGGACATTACCATTGTAGAAACGGCGAGCGGCTTGGATTTTGTTCTCCGTATCGGAAAGTTCAGTCTGAAGTCCGAGAAAATTTTGGTTTGCCTTCAAGTCCGGATATGCTTCGGCGACCGCAAACAAAGATTTGAGCGCGCCAGAGAGCATGTTTTCTGCCTGTCCTTTTGCCGCAGGAGTTCCCGCTTGCATTGATTGAGCACGTGCCTTGGTTACATTCTCAAACGCTTCGCGTTCGTGGGTCGCATATCCCTTCACTGTTTCTACAAGATTGGGAATAAGATCGTAGCGACGCTTCAGTTGAACATCGATGTCCGACCACGCCTCTTTGACACGGTTGATGAGTGTGACAAACTGGTTGTAGGCAAATACTGCCCAAAGAACAATAAGGACTATAATTCCCAAAAGAATATTTAGTGGATTCATAATGATTTTAACTATCTTTTAATTCCCCTGTATTGTACCGCACATGCTTGCGAATATCCATTATTTAGTGGTACATAGGTTAAACCTATGTATATTTATCCTAGTTATTCTCTGCCACCCCATACTGTGTATTCTATAAATGTGTCATGAGGTGGGTTTTAAGTTTTCGCGCTACTTTCCAAATAATCCATCCGCCAAGCCAAATAACGAGGAGCCAGAGCGCAAGGGCAGGAATGAAGAATATGAATGAAATGACACTGTTTGCGAACTGCACCAGCGATTCAATAAGATCATTGAGAGCGCTCTTGATTTCCTGCATCGGATTCCATACCACACCAAAGATTTTCACATCAGCTTCGGCAGTAAGTTCGACAGCAATACTTGACATCTCAATCTGTGCTGAAAGATAATTCATTTCTGCCTGCAAACGTTCTATATTTTCTCGCACAGAACTTAAACTTTGTGTCACCGAAAGAATATCCGGAATTTTTTCCGCTCGTTTCAATATAAGAAGATATTGTTCTTCTTGCGCTTTGAAATTACGGAGACGGGCTTCCAAATCAACAAACTGCTTGGTCACGTCTTGAGTATTCACATTCTCGTGCGTAATCTTGATCGCGGTTTCCTTCACTTCCCGAAGTGCTTCATCAAGATCCTTTGATGGTACGCGAATAGCGATTGATCCTGCAGTCCGATTATCTCCTGTTTCATAAATATTCGCGTACTCAACAAATCCGTTCCACTTTTTTGCAACACTCTTTATTTGCTCAACTGCTTCACGCGCCTTGTTTACCACAATAGAAAGACTCGCACTTTGAATGACTTTTCTGTCAGGAGAAATAACGACTCCGGTTCCCGTGCGAATTCCCTGCTCAAATTCTGGCGCATATGCATCTTCAGCAACACCATATCCTCCTTTAGTATAAGGAGAAGATGGCACACCCATCATGGGAGCGGACACTTTATTTAAAGGAAATGAGTTTCTGTTACTAACTCCCGCCGAGAGAACTGAAACCAAAAAAAATGCCATGAAAACAAAAAACACTGCGAGGGCAACTTTTTTGGGTTGACTTAAAAAATTTTTTATTTCTTGAGTATTCATATATATAGTAAACACTTATTAATTACTGGCTAATGGTCGAATCATTTTCGACGAAAATACCATATAATTATATCATGGTATGCGATATTTTTTCCATAAAAAATTGACAGTAATGAATTTAGGATTACAATGCGAAATGGAACAGTATATTTGTTACATTGGAAAAAAGGAGAAGGACACGTGAGTACAATCAGCCATGAAACAGCATCAGGTGATACAGTCAAATTCGCAGCGTCATCCACAAACAAACTTGTACGATGTCGACAAACCGGAAGATGTCTGTGGTTGACGTTGGGTATTTCACCCGTAATGAAAATATGTCCGGTATGTGGCAATCCAAAAGGAAAGCAGCCTGGTCAGTGCGACTTCAAGGTTGAATCTGAATAAATCTTCGCTTCTGTTTCTTGTTTCTCAATTTCAAAACGCCCCGGATTTACGAGGCGTTTTATTTTTGCTATATTTCCAATTTCCAAAGCGAGGCTTTGGATTACTATGATTTAATAGTCCATCCCACTTCCCATACCGCCCATTCCCGGGCTCCCTCCCTTCTCCTCTTTTGCCTCTTCGGTAATAGCAACTTCTGTAGTGAGAAGAATTGCCGCGGCAGACGTCGCATTCTGCACACCGCTTCGTGTAACCTTAACTGGATCAATGATTCCCGAAACAATCATATCGACCTCAAACACTCCCGTGAGTGCATTATACCCCCCGTTTCCAAGCATTTCTTTTACTTTTTCGACAATGATGGAACCATCTCCTTTTCCTGCATTGACCGCAATTTCGCGAAGAGGCGCTTCAAGCGCATTAATAACAATGTTGTATCCTGCGTGAATTTCGCTTCCAACGTCTCCCATTTTTTTATCTCTCAATTTTTGCGAAACACGCACAAGCGCAATACCGCCACCAGGAACAATTCCCTCTTCAATCGCCGCCTTGGTCGCATTCACCGCATCCTCGATTTTTAGCTTGAGATATTTCATTTCCGTTTCTGTCGCAGCACCAACTTTGATGACTGCAACACCGCCAGAGAGTTTTGCAACGCGTTCCTCGATTTTTTCAAGGTCAAATTTTGATTCAGTCATCTGTGCCTGCTTTTTAAGTTGTGCTACACGCGCGTCGATATCCGCCTTCTTCCCTTTTCCACCGACAATAATCGTTTTATCTTTTGTCGAAATAACCTTGCCTGCATGCCCCAACATGGAAAGTTCTGCTTTATCAAGTTTTATGCCAAATTCTTCAGAAACAACTTTTGCGCCTATGGTAATAGCAATGTCTTGTAAGATTTCTTTCTTCCGATCTCCATATCCAGGAGCTTTGATTGCCAATACATTGAATGAGCCGCGAAGCTTATTTACTACAAACGTAGTGAGTGCCTCGCCTTCAACATCATCAGCGATAATCACAAGATCTTTTTTCCCCGTCTGAACCACTTTTTCAAGGAGCGGCAAGATATCATTGATTGCGGTAATTTTTTTATCAGTAACAAGAATAAGCGCATCTTTGTAAGAAGCTTCCATGCGTTCTCCATTCGTGATCATGTAAGGAGACACGTATCCTTTATCAAACTCAAGTCCTTCCACCACTTCCGACTCAACGCCGAACGATTGAGATTCTTCAACCGTGACAACACCGTCTTTGCCAACTTTTTCAATCGTTTCGGCAATAATTTTTCCAATTTCCTCCGATTCTGCGGAAATCGTTGCCACTTGCCTAATTTCGTTTTTACCCTTAATTGGCTTCGCCATATCGCGAAGCGCTTTGACCGCTTCTTCCGCCGCTTTCTCAATCCCATGGCGAAGTCCCATCGCATTAAGTCCCATCGCAACTTGCTTCATGCCTTCGGCAACAATTGCCTGAGTAAGAACTACTGCTGTGGTCGTTCCATCTCCTGCAATTTCATTTGTTTTTGATGCGACTTCTTTCACAATCTCCGCACCCATATTTTCAAACTTGTCGGGAAGCGTAATTTCTTTTGCGATGGAAACGCCATCATTGGTAATCATTGGGCTTCCATATCCGCGATCATAAACCACATTGCGTCCTCGGGGACCAAGGGTGATTTTTACGGCGTCAGCGACCTTGTCGACACCTGCTTTGAGCGCGCTTCGCGCTTTTTCATTAAAAAGAATTTGTTTTGCCATAGAATTAGTTTATAAAGTAGAAAGTGTATAAAGTTTATAAAGAGGAAAATTACATGTTCACTTTATGAACCTTATAACTTTATGAACTTTCGACTCAATTAGTTATTTAATGATTGCTAATATACTTCCCTCGCTTAAAATAAAATATTCTTCTCCGTCGATCTTAACTTCATCAGGGCCATATTTCGAAAATAAAACAGTATCGCCTACTTTTACTTTCATGGGTAAAAGTTTTCCTTCATCGTTCATGCGCCCGTCTCCCACGGCAATGACCTTCCCTTGTTCCGGCTTTTCTTTGTCTATTGTTTCGGGAATAATAATCCCCGATTTTGTCTTTTTTCCCTCTTCTCCACTCATGGGCTTCACCAACACTTTGTCGCCGAGAGGTACGATTTTGATTTTTGTGCTCATGGGTATATTTTGAATAGAAATTAAAATTTTTTAATAATGAAATCGTAAAAGCTTCTCGTTTGCATAGATTACTAGTAATACAAATACGCGAGACTTGAAGTGACCCGCTGGTGTGTGATTTACACACAGACAGCACGCAGACAGGTAGGAATTATACGTGATTTTAGGGTGTTGTCAACGCGTTTTTGAAGTGATAGAGTTGAAAAAGATATATAGTTTGTTTGAAACCCAATCATTTTGCATGAAATCAAGGAGAACACAACATGAGCGCGATTGTAAGAATTGAACTGACCTTGTGTAATTACAAGCCAAACGCATCCATAATATTCATTGAAGGGGGTGTAAACAATGATGAGCGTTCAGCCCATAGTCCAGCTTCGTTTAATGCGGGACTTAAAGAAATCATATTAAAAGCATTTGAAGATATGGTTCGCTTTGAGATATGGAAGGTACGGGGTGAGGGGGTTGTGGTAACAACTACCCAAGAAAATCCCAAATCACTTGAACATTTCACCGCCATTGATGATGAAGCCATGGAAATTCTAACCCCCGGTGGATATAAAACCTTTGATTCTTATAAAAAAGATAGGGTTGTAAATATTGACACTGCAATAATGCTCCTTGTGTGGAAGTGGTCATCGTTTCTTGATGGGAGTGCACATTCTTCCCATCGGGAATGTGTTGTTTGTGGGAAAAAACACTCGGGGAAAGAACATAAATACCACCGTGGTCTTATGCCTCCCCCTTCAATGAATATTCCTCCGTTTGAAATGTACTCGTATCCTTACACGCATTGCATCAACCCGGAGTGTTTCTCCCATGAAATTGAGCGGATGATTGATCCTGCATACATTTTCACCCCACCAAAATCGGGGGATGATCTTGAAGGTGCGTTACAAAAAGCTATAGATGAAAATCCTGCGTTACTTAAGGGATTTGATGATTTTAGATGAAAATCCTGCGTTACTTAAGGGATTTGATGATTTTACTAAGAAAAAATAGCGACACGTGCAGGTTTGGTGGGGGCGATTTCGTGATACGAAATCGCCCTTTATTGTGACAGCAGATTGCATTTTTCCAAACACCTGTTATAATCCTTTTCTATATGGAACTCTTAGTTAACATATTGCCGTGGGTGCAAGTTACTCTATCGGTCTTACTGGTCGTGACCATTCTTCTCCAACAAACAGGTGCTGGGGTTGGCGGTGCGTTTGGAGGCAGTGATGGAAGCATCAACTACACGCGACGAGGATTTGAAAAAATTCTCTTCCATTCTTCTATTGTCCTTGCAATTCTTTTTGTGTTATCAACATTTGCAGTACTTGTGACATAAATCCCCTCGATGGTATTATGGAGACATTCGGTTTCCTTTTTGGAACTTCTGTGTTGGCTGGTAAATAAACAAAAATCCCGCATACGTTCCGTAAGTGATGGTCAATTATTTAATATAAATTCCTTAGCCGTTGTTAAACAATTAAGCACTCGTGTAATAATATTGACTTCGGTGTATAAAATACGTCCATACTAAAACTCTTTCTTGTTGCTGTGACACACACATTGGCGAACACTTCCTTTCGGAAAGACATCTGCCATCAATACTTCTAAAAAATAACGAAAACTATTTTCGTGAAAGAAAAACTAATCTCTATATTTCAAATATTTGTCAGTCACCGTGTGTTAACTTGGGAAACAACGGTGACGTTTGTTATACGCTCATTTTCAAAAATAGAACGAGCTGTATTTTTTGTGTTCGCGCTTCTCATGACAACAAGTGTCTTGGGGATGCTGTGGTACATTAACCAAGCATTTCTCGTTCCTGTGCCAGCGCACGGAGGGACCCTCGTTGAAGGCGCGATACGATCGCCCGTGCTTATCAACCCTCTGTTTGCAAATTCTGAACGAGCATCCGAGGTAGACCGTGATCTTACTGCGCTTATCTATTCAGGACTACTGCGCGCGAATCCTGATGGAACACTCGACCCCGACCTTGCAAATCGATATGATGTTTCTCAAGATGGATTAACCTATACTTTTTTTCTCAAAGATAACATTTATTGGCATGATGGTGAGCCCATTACTGCGGAAGATGTCGTATTCACCATCGCAAAAGCGCAGGATAGTATTCTCAAAAGTCCAAAGCGTGCGAGTTGGGATGGAATTATTGTTGAAGAAGTAAGTGCTAGAACAGTGCGATTTATTCTTGAAAACCCCTATCCCCCATTTCTTGAAAATATGACATTAGGAATTCTTCCTAAACATATTTGGGCATCAATCGATTCTTCTCAGTTTGAATATAATCGCTACAATCGGGAACCAATTGGGTCGGGTCCGTATAAACTATCAAAAATAATACGCGACGCAAATGATATTCCTCTCTCCTACAACTTAGTAGCATTTGATGCATTCGCACTTGGAAAACCCTACATAGACAACATAAATGTTAGATTTTACGGCAATGAAGAAAGTTTGCTCAAGGCATTACAATCAGGAGAAATACAAAGTACCGTATATATTACTCCTGAAACCGCGCAAAATCTTTCGACTATCGGTTTTCGCGTAGACAAAGCGCCCCTGCTTCATATTTTTGGTGTATTTTTTAATCAAAATCAAAAAAGTTATTTCGCAGATAAAGTCGTGCGCACCGCACTTCACGATACTTTAGACAAAGAGCGGATTATCAACGAAGTCTTCCGTGGATACGCGACCCCCATTGATGGTCCTCTTCCACCTGGTGCTCTTGGATATGCACCCTATCAAGCGAGCAATAAAACATTCGAGGAACGTATTGCGGATGCACAAGCTCTTCTTATTAAAGACGGTTGGAAGTATGACGATGAGAAACATGTGATGATAAAAAAGGTTAAAAATGTTACGCAGGAACTTTCATTTTCGATTTCAACTATTTCTCCGACAGTAATCCCCGCACTCAAGTCTGCAGCAGTAATCATTAAGGAAAATTGGGAGCAATTGGGTGCACGCGTAGATGTGAAAGTTTTTGAAACCAAGGGAGATTTGAGCCAAAATGCCATCCGCCCAAGAAAATATGATGCCCTTCTTTTTGGAGAAGTGATCGGGAGAGATTCTGACCCATTTGCATTTTGGCATTCATCGCAACGCCTTGATCCAGGACTCAATATCGCGCTTTACGCAAACATAAAAGCAGACAAAGCGCTCGAAAAAGGAAGAGAGTTGAGTGACCCTGATATTCGCGCAGAAACATATGCAACATTTAGAGATATGGTGAGTGATGACGTTCCTGCGGTGTTTATATATTCACCCGACCTCACGTATGTTCTTCCAAAAAATATAAAGGGGGTCGCGATTGGACATGTCGTAACACCATCGGAGCGTTTCATTGCGGTTCACACATGGTATCTCGAAAAAGCGCAGGTGTGGAAGATGTATGCAAAATAAAAAACTTAGAATTTAAATGAGGGTAACGTAACAGTACTCATTCTCACCAACCAATTAAGAGACAAAGTAAATAATTAATTAATTTTATGATTGAAAGAGACGGAAGAAATATTCAACAAGGGGGAAGCAGTCAGAGACGACCAGGGCAGCAGTCGCCCCACAACCCGCGCCCACCCATGCGAGATCCGCAGACGGGCGCGGGCGGACACTCACGCTTTCCTGTTCGACATACTAATCCCGCAAGGACAGGAGGCGGAACCCCGCACACAAGTTCGTCATCAGGTACAGGATCACAAGGTACTCATAATGGTGCCAGTCTCCTTGAACGAAATCGTTTACCATCAAGTAGACCCCCAGAAGGAAGAGGGCCGTCCGCGGGAAAAGGAAGAGGGAACAGAGGAAAAGGGACTGGAAATATACGACATGACAGAATGAGGTCAAAAGCAATGATTCCTAAACGAAGAGAGAGTTCGAGTGTCCCCCCAATAGCTCATGACACTGTTCGAATTATTCCTCTGGGCGGTGTCGAAGAAGTTGGAAGAAATATGATTCTTGTCGAATGCGGCAATGATATTGTCGTCCTCGATGTTGGATTTCATTTCGTTAAAGAAGATGACGCGTTGGGAGCAGATTACACACTTCCCAATTTCAAGTATCTTGAAGAGCACAAATCAAAAGTTCGCGCAGTAGTCATCACCCACGGACATCTCGATCACATCGGTGGTATTCCATTTATTATGGATAAAATAGGAAATCCGCCTATTTATGCACAATACTTGACCACACTCATGATTAAGAAACGTCAAGAAGAATTTCCCAACAACCTTCCGCTCACCATAAACGTTGTTACCCCTGACAGTAAAATACAGTTCAATCAACTTTCTATAAGATTTTTTCCTGTATATCATTCGATTCCCGATTCAATGGGAGTCATTATTGGTACGCCATTTGGAAATATCGTCGCATCGGGTGACATGAAACTTGACCACGAAAACGGCAAGGCAACGGAAAAAGAAGAAAAAACATGGGGAAACATAGGAAAAGAGAACAACTTACTTCTTATTGCAGATTCAACAAACGCTGAAGTAGAAGGATTTTCAGTTTCAGAAAAAGAGGTTCAAAAAAACATTGAGCAGGTTGTCAAAACTACAACCGGACGACTTATTATTGGAACATTCGCATCTCAATTTGACCGTATGGTTAAAATTATTGAGATATGTGAACGCCATAACAAAAAAATTATTTTGGAAGGAAGAAGTATTAAAACCAATATAGAAATTGCTAAGCTCGCGGGATTACTCAAACCAAAAGAGGATACTATTATTGCCCCACAAAACATAGACCAGTATCCCCCAGATCGTATTGTGGTTATTGCAACAGGTGCACAAGGAGAAGAATTTGCAGCGCTCATGAGAATTGCGACGAATCAGCACAAATATATAAAATTCAACGCCCGTGACACCGTGATGCTTTCCTCATCGATTATCCCCGGCAATGAAGTGAGTATACAAAAACTGAAAGATAACCTTTATCGACACGACTTGAAACTCATTCACTACAAAACGCTTGAAGTTCACTCAGGCGGACATGCTCGGCAGGAAGATTTGGTGTGGATTAACAAAACAGTCGGTGCAAAGTTTTTTATGCCTGGATACGGAAATTACACTATGCTCCATATCCACTCACAGCTTATCCAAGAAAGAAACGGATTCCCTAAAGAAAATATAGTAATACCAGACAATGGTATGGTGGTAGAGATAACCGACAAAGGAACCAAGCTTTCGGTACGAAAAGAACGAGCTCCTTCCGGTATGATGGTTGTTGAAGGATTTTCTATTGGCAACGTCCAAGAGGTTGTCGTCCGGGATAGACAAATGCTCGCGCAGGATGGAATGTTTGTTATCATTGCCATTGTTGATATTCGTACGGGAAAAGTTAGAAAATCTCCAGATATTATTTCACGTGGATTCGTATATCTTCGAGAATCTCAAGACCTCCTGCATCATGCTCGTCTTATAGCAAAAAAAACTATCGAAGATATGAGTGCTGGAATGAATCCGATTGATTTTGACTATATTAAAGACCAGGTGACTGATAACGTCAGTAAATTCCTCTTTCAAGAAACCGCAAAGCGACCAATGGTGCTTCCGGTGCTACTAGGAGTATAGGGATAAAAAGTTTTAGGGAAAATAAAATTTTTAACATGGGATTAACTTGGTTTTCATTTTCCGTATTTGCCACACTGCTTCTCGGTGTGGCAATGGCATTATATAAATTACCGTCGGCGAAAAAACAAAATCGGTTTGTTGCCACTTTTTGGTCGCTTGCCGTTCCAGCAGGATTGGCTCTTGTGTTTTTCCATTCATATATTTCTTTGAGCACACCTGCGATGCTGTGGACAGCACTGCTTTGGGGGGTCACATTTACTTGTATTGCGCTTCTTCAAATGTATGCATTGAGTCATGTTGATACTAATGTTTTATTTCCTATCACCACAACCACAAGCCTCGTCATTACCGTTCTCGTAGGCATATTTTTCTTTAGTGAGCATATTACCGTTGTTCAAACTCTTGGTATTATTCTTGCAGTCATTACCATTTTCTTGTTTCTCTATAAGGGCGGAAAACTGCAGTACTCTCCTCTCTTGATTGGTGTTGGTTCTGGAATTGTTTTTATTTCCGCCTTTAATAAAGTTCTTCAAAAAATTGTTGCTGGAAAATTTGATATTCATGCTTTTCAAATTTATCAATACTTATTTGCGGCTATATTTTCCCTAATACTTTATTTAATTATTCATCGTCGCGATTGGAAAAAACATATTTTTTCTGGCGGGCTAGGCATTGGAAGTTTAATAGGCGTTTTTAGTTTTTTCGGGGGTTACTCACTTTATATCGCGTTGACGAAAGGACCGTTCCCGTTGATTACTTCTATTCATTCGCTTTACATTTTTGTAACAGCACTAACCGCATATTTTTTATTTCAAGAAGAACTTTCAAAGAAGAAAATGATTCTTTTGTTTTTGGCGATCTTTGCAGTAATTCTCATTCGCATCGGATAAATTTTCCCAGCAAGTATTAACAGAGATAAAAAAATAACAAATGTCTTTTACGGATTTAGCTATCTACATTGTTTTGGGGGCCGCTTCATTCATAAACATTCTGGTACCAATATCTGGGTCCGCGGTGGTTACGCCTTTTCTTACTATTCTTACTAATCCCCATACGGCAATAGGGTTAGCTTCTTTTTATTTTTTATTGAGTGGAGTTATACGAGTTCCGTTATTCCGAAAAGATATCCAGTGGGATGAAGTAAGGGCGTTGCTTCCCATCTCGTTACTGGCGGCTTTTGTTGGTTCGCTATCTCTCGTTGTGATCAACAGTACGCTGCTTTTAGTCATAGTGCTTGCTTTTGCTATTTATTTTTTCCTTAAACTGATAAAATTAATCCCTTCTTTCCACAGCAGGAGCGCTGGGCAGTATATTACTGGTTTTATCGGTTTGTTCTCTGGATTTCTGCAGGGTGCCGGACTTGCAGGAAGCGACGTTAGAAACAGCTACTTATATGGTAAGAATTTGAATATCGCTCAAGTTCATGGAACTTCCTCTTTGATAGGTACCTCTAATTTTCTTCTCGCTACTATTGTTCGATTATTTACTAATCAGTTAAATGTCCCCGATTTAATTCCATTATTGTATATATTTCCTTTTATCGCCTTAGGAACCTTCATGGGTAGAAAAGTTTTGTATAAACTCGATAAAAAAACAATAAACATAATCGTTGCTATTGTAATGGTTGCGATTATTGTCTTTCTTGCTAAAAAAGTCATAACAAACATTTTTTAGGTGGAATTACCAAAAAGACTTGCCCGCAGAGCTTCTCGTACGTTATACTGAAATACATCATGCAAACACTCCACGGAAAACTTCCCTTTCTTATTATCTACCTTGCAAGCTTTCTCTACGCCCTTCATTATGCGCTTCCGCTCTATGTCGCCTCTACGTTCATGGGAGAATACGTACGTGAGGAGACTGTGGGAATGATCTACGCGCTTGGCTCTTTGGTTACTATAGTTCTTTTTTTCAATATGTCGCGCATACTCGCAGCATTTGGGAATTATCGTATTACCCTTCTTTCGATCGTCCTTGAGGTTGTTTCTCTTTTAGGGCTTGCGATTATAGAGTCGCCACTCTTTCTTATCCCTGTTTTTATATTCAACCAGATCATACTGAACGTCTTGTATCTCAATCTCAACGTTTTCCTTGAGGCATACTCCACGGATGGATTCACAGGCTCGATTCGTGGGATGTTTCTCACAATCTTAAACGTTGCAATTCTCATCGCGCCGTTTCTCGCTGGGATGATGTTCTCCGATGGTGAGTTTGGGAAAGTTTATCTCGCCGCGGCGCTCATCCTCGCTCCTGTTTTTTTTCTTATTTACTTCACATTCAAGGGCTATCAAGACCCCCATTACAAACACGTGCCCCTATGGAGCACACTCCGTGAAGTAAGCGCAAATAAAAATATCTATGGCGCATTCGTCACATCATTTCTTCTTAACTTTTTTTATACGTGGATGATCATCTACACACCGCTCTATCTCTATAAAACACTTGGAATTCCTTTGCGAGAGGTCGTGGGAATCATTACGCCTATCGCACTTATTCCGTTTGTGCTTTTCCAAGTTGTTATGGGAAGGCTCGCTGACAGAAAATGGGGCGAGCAAGAAATGCTCATTGGTGGATTTATTATTATGGCAATCACTACCGCCTTACTTGCATTCGTCACGTCGACCAACATTTACCTTTGGGCGTTCCTTCTCTTCTTAACCCGAGTCGGCGCAAGTGCTGTTGAGGTAATGTCAGAAACCTATTTCTTCAAACAAGTTGACGGCACCGACACTCACCTCATCACCTTGTTCAGAAATCTGCCACCATTATCGTTCCTTGTCGGCCCTATCGTCGCCACAATGCTTCTGACAATATTTAATATCGAATACAATCATCTGTTCCTCGTTTTGGGAGCATTGATGTTCTTGGGGGTGTATTACGGACTTATCATTAAAGATACTAAGTGACAAAAAAAATCCTCCCCATTACGAGGAAGATTTTTTTATCACAATCTCTGTTCCCTGTTTTACGCCTGCCTGCCCTGTTGGGGCGGTAGGCAGGCTTCACGCCCTACGCTCCAAGTTTCACGTTTTGAATTAACGAAGCGCAAGCTCATTCATCTTCCAGCATTTTGAGGACGACAACCATGGAGTAAGACCTTCGCGGTTATATAAATAACGAGCATACAACATATTCCCCTCTATAGAGTAGAGATCGTACCCAAGCTCTTCTGCCTTCTTGCCATGATAATACTCGTTGATTTGCATTACACCAATATCGCTTTTGTTAACATATCCACGAAGCACGCGCCCATTCTTGTCGAAATGGCGAAAGTGTGACTCGCATTGAGCAACACCTACAAGTTCTGGAATATCAGCAAAATATTCACTCACCACCCATTTTACCGAAATATCTTGGGTGCTCGTTGCAATTTTTTGCTTCAAAGGAACCTCGATACGTTCTCCTGTTTGAGAAGAAGTTGCAGAAGGTGTTGTTTGAGATACTGACTGCTGCGCAAACCCTCCCCCTATGAATGCCGAAAAGGCCATGGATAGGGTTGTAAAAGTAGTAATAGTTGTAAAAATAATGTTGTAAGTTAATGATAAATCCCTTAACCCTTATCCGAGGTTTTAACCTTATAAAATAAGGGGGAAAATAAAATTCCCAGGTGTTACCCTGAGATGCAAGAAGTCTAGCGTGTTTGGTATCAAAAGTCAATGGTTATACAACACCTATTTTATATTGTCAAATATAGATAAAATAGCTAAATCTTGAAAAAACCATTGAAAATTAAGGATATTTTGTCGTTTTTGGTGCAAAATACCCCCGCCTTCCTTGAGAAGGCGGGGGTATAAAAGCTATATTTTACAAGCTTTTTTAGTTTTTTAGCTTAGAGCCTGTTCATTATCTAATGCCTAGTTAAAATTCTCAAATTTCGAGCGAAAATCACGAAGTCCGACGAAGCATATCGAGATACGTTGAGGAGGAATGAGTGATTTGTAGCCGAAATTTGAGAATTTTGGCAGGCAAGCAATGTTTTGTAACACATTTTGCGGTTAGATAATGAATAGGCTCTTAGGGTAGCGTTGTGAAAGAATTTTCAGTTGAAGTCGCGATATTGCCTGCTCCGTCTTGGGATTCGATCACATAGTAGTGAGTTGTACTTGCTGTAAGGCTCGAAAGTGTCTTCGTGTGGCTTGTTACCAAAGAAGAATCTGCTATAAATGAAGCGCTTGAAAGACTAAGCGGGGTGGTAGTACTATAGTAGACCTTGCTTCGTGCAAGTTCATTGGTCGTCCATGTCACACTCGCAGTTGTTGACGCAATACTTCCAACAGAAATCGATGAAATCGCCGGCGCAGTGGTGTCAGTTGGGGGTGGAACACTTGCTGTGGTAAATGTCATATCTCCCGTAGAGGTTGTATTCCCTGCCGCATCCTTGGCAGCAATTTTGAAGTGATACACAGTAGAAGACGTAAGACCTGATATTACTTGGGTAAATGCGGAAGATAGTGTTGAGCTAAATCCTGTCTCAACGGTGTACGCCGTGCTTGTACCATAGGAAATTTTTGATCGAGTCGGCTCACTAGTTGTCCACGTGATTGATGCTCCTGTTTGGATAATTGTTCCGACGACTACATTCGATATGGTAGGGACAATCGTATCTGGAAGTGGAGGAGTTGTTGTTCCCTGACCAATTTTCTTGGCAATTCCCGGGGGAAGCTGGTTGCACGGTATACTAAATGGAATTGAACCAAATTTTTGTTCTTTTCCCTTATTTTCTTTATTCTTCTTCTTATCATTATCGTTATCGCCGTCATCATCGTCTTCATGGTCATCGCTCATTTTTTTATTCCATCCCGGAGCAATGTAGTGCCCGGGAGGAAGAACGGTGCACGTTGTGGACGCAGTGAGATTTTGCGAATCACCCACTACAACAACGGTGCTTCCCTTGAGTAATTCATTGAGTTTTTTAAGAGTCTTCGGTCCGGCAAAACCAACCTGTTCAATCCCGTGTTTTGCTTGGAACTTTTTGAGTGCTTTGACTGTCAGTGGACCAAAAAACCCCGTGATTTTACCTTCGGGATATATTTCCGAGTCTCCCGCAAGGAGCGCCTGGAGTGTTTTCACATCATCACCACTTGCCCCCTGTCCAAGATTTTTAAGCAATTCAAGAGTAACTTGTTGTTGCTGTTTTTGAAGCTCAAGGATCTGCGCTTGAAGCTCAAGAATTTTTTGTTTAAGCTGGGTAATCGCATCTACAGAAGTCGCAGTTTCTGCATAACTTAATGCGGGCAAAAGCATTGAAAAACCGAGTATGAGTGCCGAAAAACGTATTGCTATTTTCATAAGATATTTCTAATTATTAACTTTAACGAACTAATAAACCCTAATAAACCAC
This sequence comes from bacterium, assembly GCA_030648955.1. Lineage (NCBI taxonomy): Bacteria > bacterium. The sequence goes on along the minus strand of JAUSHB010000004.1, from coordinate 43,781 downwards.
AGTAAAGTATACCACTAAAATATCAGAAACCAATAATCTGGTTTCTGTGCTCATAAAGACGGGTCTATGCTGTCTTTCTTACACAAAAATTCTTAATGTCTATATGGGAAAGGACCCCGCAGTTATCCACAGTCTAGGCTTGACAGCATTTTATGGGTTGCTATACTCAAGGTAGGAAATTAGAGTGACTTAGGGATTCCGAAGTCGTTGAAAATTGCCTTTCAGTTTACTGATTGTTTTCAAAAACATTCAACCACAAACACAATTTTCAACCACTTCCTTCCCCACTATTTCACAATAGCACCTTCTTCCAATAAAAAACGTACCACATGGTACGTTTTTTTACTTTTTATATATCTTTAACGAGCATTATTCTTTCGTATACGTTCCCTCATCTGCACCTCTCCTTCATTCATCCCAAAGTGGTGCGCGATCTCGTGCCACACAGTATCTTTTACAATCTCCTTGATTTCTTCCGGGCTATGTGCAGCTTCTTCGATAGGTTTCTGAAAAATAGTTATCTTATCGGGCAACACCCACCCATATGAAGATCCTCGTGCGGTTTGGGGAACACCTTCATATAAACCAAATAGCGTCCACCCCTGGCGAACATGATTCTTTTTGAGTTGCTCTTGTGTCGGCTCGTCCTCAACCACAATCGCCACATTTGAAAGTTTATCGAGAAATTTTTGCGGAATCGCCTGTATTCCCTCAGCAACAAGCCGTTCAAATATATCGCGAGTCATATATAAAAGTATGTTAACTAAGAATCCTTGGTTTCTTTTTCGTGAATCAAACAAACAGAATTGATGCAGTAACGATTCCCCGAAGCTCCAGGTCCATCGGAAAAAACGTGCCCCAAGTGCGAGCCACATCGTTTACACTTAACTTCTGTGCGATTCATCCCAAGACTTGTATCTTGCTCGAGAATTATATTTTCCTTATTCATCGGGTCGGTAAAACTTGGCCAACCCGTTCCGGAATCAAATTTGGTGTCGGATGAAAACAATTCATTTCCACATGCGGCGCATTTATACACCCCTTTTTCTTTGTGATGCACATAGTTCCCAGAAAAAGGTCGCTCTGTTCCTTTCTCGCGCAGTACGTGATATTGCTCCGGGGTGAGTTTTTTCTTTAATTCATCTTCATTGTGTTGAGGTATAGTATTCATAGCACTATCATATCACGACAAAACAAAACCAGCCCCGATGGGACTGGTGAAATACAATTTCATTCGTGTGATATAAAAAGTCTTTTGCGATTAACATTCTTGAGTGGGTTTTTGGGATCATTAACCATTCACTACCGACCATCCATGTATTCAACCAACCCTAGAACACGTTGAAGATTCACCATATCTCCACTTAAAATGAAATCGAGCGGCATCGCTCCGTTTAAAATCTTTTGCTTTTCACGGAGCCACTGTTTTTCAACCTCAATATTATGAAAAATGCCATCGAGCTTAGCCCGTATATCAAATAAAAGAGTGAGTCTGTGTTTTACCTCTTCATTGTTACTGGAAGAAGTATTAAACAGTAGGTGTATTTGCTCCTCACTCAAATCCCATGTCTGCCCTAATATAAGGACTACACGGTTCGATATGTCGGAAATATTAGATCTTAAGGAATCATCTTTCTTCTTTGCCATAGCATACCTCCACGTTTGTATGTTTGAAACAAATCTTTTTCCATCCTACGCAGGGAAACTTAAAAGTCAATCAGATGCCCTCTGTTGGTTTTATATTATCTATACTATTGATATAATGGTTCCATAATCATTAACAACTCAACACCATGATGCGTTCATTAAAATTCTCAATATTCGCAGTCGGACTTTTTGTGTTCTTCACGATCGCCCACACAACTTCCGCCGCAACTCCCGTGGTCTCTTCATTCACCGCATCGGCAACTTTAGTCAACTCTCATCAGGCAATATTTTTTTCATGGAATATCCAGGAAGGTATCGGCTATTCTTTCGTCATTCCTTGCGTGCAGGGAATGAAATTTAAAAAATCAGGGATTGACGCCCTCCCATGTGATACAAAAATATCTTCCATAAACGCAACCAGCGATACTATTGCCGTGACGGTAGCAAACGTGAGCGGGGGAACACGAAGTTTTACCGCCCGTATTATCCCCAAAGACATTTCAGGGAACGATTACGATGCCGGCAAACAAGATATTACCGTTTCTGTGGCTCAACTCCCCGACCCAATTCTAAGTTTTATAACACCCGTAACAACTACTACATCAGGTGTCCCCACCACGCTTTCATGGTCATCGCAAGACATCGACGGCATTAATTTAATGCTCGAATGCAATAGTAACATTCGCACGTCCTCGCCGAGCTATCCCGCGCTTGGATTCATGTCGTGCGGTACGCCGATTTTTACAAGCGATTTACCAGCTTCGGGTTCTGTACCATTTCAATTTTTTAACAACACGCCATATTCGATTCCCTACACAGTGCGCATTCTCCCGTCGATTGCGCCGGGTATCTATGATGGCACCCATTCACAAAGTGTAACCTTCGACATCGGATCTGACACAATCCCTGATCCGACAACTAATTTGTTTACCGCGTCCGCAATTATAGCGAATTCCGGAGAAGCGATCACATTTTCATGGGGAACAAGCAAGTCCGACGGTGCAAATATCCAGATCGGGTGTGGCGCACAACTGACCGCGCAAGTAATCGCGAGTGGAGCAACCAGCACACTTCCTTGCAATATCCCCGCATTCGGTATACCACTTGCCGCAACAAGCACTGCATCAATTATGTTTACCAACAAAAGCTTCACCACAGAACCCGTTACGATATATCTTTTCCCGCTTCGCAAGGGAGGCGGGTATGATGCGACGCGCGGAAAACAAATCACACTCATGATTCGCACACCACAGGTTGTGCAAGAGACGACCATAACACCACAAACACAAACGGTAACAGAAAACGTAACATCGCAAACTCCATCGACATCGACGAGTGGAAAAAAATACAAATTCACCAAACCACTCTCGCGCGGTTCACGGGGAACAGAAGTAATTGCGCTTCAAGAATTTCTCGCGCGGTTATCCGATATCTACCCCAACGGACAAGCAACTGGTTACTATGGAGCGCTCACCGAACAAGCGATCAAGCGTTTCCAAGTTAAATATAGCGTTGCTTCAAGTGGAGTTGTGGGATATGGATTAGTAGGACCCAAAACCCGCGCAAAACTCAATAGTTTACAATAATTATCTATTTACCAAGGAACGTCCTCGATATTTTTACAAAAAAGCACCCGTTTTGTGCGGGGCTTTTGTGTCGGATAGTGAGATATATTAAATTCGCTTACTCAACGAACGTCAGCGCAAAGCCTTTTTTGTTTGCTCTGCCGGTGCGGCCGATGCGGTGAACATAGTCTTCATAGGTTCCGGGAATATCGTAGTTTATGACATGGGTCACATCAGGAATATCAAGTCCGCGTGCGGCAACATCGGTTGCAACCAAAATCTGCACTTGATTGTCCTTAAATTGCTTGAGTGCGCGTGCGCGATTCCCGTGTGTTTTATCGCCATGAATTGAAACTGCTTTAAACCCTAGTTCGGCAAGAGTGCGGGAAAGTTTTTCAACCCCATGTTTCGTTCTGCCAAAAATAAGCACTTTGCTGAAATCTTTTTGAGTAAGCAAGTTGCGAAGAATATCATTCTTCTTCTCCCCTTGCTTCACGCGAATAATATCTTGTTCCACGTTTGAAGCCGTGTCTCCGGTCTTCACTGATATTTTGATCGGATTACGGAGAAAAGTTCTGATGATCCCTTCGATCTCATGTGAAATCGTTGCGGAGAAAAGAAGTGTTTGTCGTTCCGGGGCAACTTTTGAAAGAAGATACTTCATGTCGTTGATAAAACCCATATCAAGCATGCGATCGGCTTCATCTAAAACAACATTTGAAACCTTATTTAACGTCAGTGCTCTTCGTTCTATCAAATCCTTAAGCCGTCCCGGTGTTCCGATAACAATACTATACTTGCGGCGCAAATTGCTCATTTGTTGGTGGATATTGGCTCCGCCAATACACACCACAGAAAACAAACCAAGCCCCCGTGCGAATCCGATAAATTCATCGTTGATCTGCGTTGCAAGTTCTCGCGTGGGAGCGACGATCAAAATCTGCTCGTTGGTGCTATGGAGAATCTTGTTGATGAAGGGAATGAGGAACGCCGCAGTTTTTCCTGTGCCCGTGTTTGCAACGCCAACGATATCTTTCCCCTCAAGAATGTGCGGGATAGCTTTGTCTTGAATCGGTGTCGGCAAAACATATCCCTTATTGAGGATATTTGCTTTAAGTTTTTCGTGAATTTTAAACGTTGCAAACGAATGCTCTGGACTATAATCTTTCACTTCTTCTGTCACGGTCGCCTTGCTGATGAAGCGCGACACATCAATCCTTTGTCCCGTGAATCTTCTGCCTCCGCCGCTGCCACTGCCGCGAGAGAACCCTCGTCCACCACGGGACCCACCCACGTTACTACGCCCAAAAGAAGAACCTCTTTTGAAATTTCCTCCTCCGCTTTTTCCTCCTCCGTATGATTTTTTAGGACCACTTGATCCAAATGATTTTTTATACATATATAGTGTTTAGTTTTTGTGTCCACTATCATACGACATATCGTATGATAGTGGACTAATGATATTTTACCTACGAGCCCGTGAACGTTCTGTCTCGGTAAGATATTGTTTGCGAAGACGAACGTTTTTTGGAGTAATTTCAAGGTATTCATCTTCCGACATCGTTTCAAGTCCACGTTCAAGAGATAGGATGTATGGGGGTACGAGCTCGATTGCATCATCAGTCCCCGATGAGCGAACATTGGAAAGCTGTTTTCCCTTAATTGGATTTACTACCATTTCCTCGCCCTTTGAGGTATTGCCGATAACCATCCCTTCATATACTTCCGTGTTGGGGTCAATATACAGCGTACCACGATCCTGAAGGTTCCATAGCGAGTAACCGGTCGCCTTCCCTGTTGCCATAGACATCATTGACCCCACCGCACGTTTCTCGATCTCTCCCACGTGCGGCTTAAATCCAATGACACGGCTTGCCATAATGCCCTCGCCCTTTGTATCGATCACGAATTGCCCGCGATATCCCAAGAGTCCTCTCGTAGGACCTTCGAAAATAAGACGCGCGGTGTTGCCATGGTGTTTCATGTCTTGAAGTTGCGCAGCGCGCTTTCCCATTTTTTCAATTACCGTACCCTGAAATTCTGCAGGAATATCAATAGTAATTTCCTCGAAAGGTTCGAGCTTCTTTCCGTTTTCCTCCTTAATAATTACTTGCGGTTGTGATACTTGAAGTTCATGTCCTTCGCGACGCATGTTTTCAAGTAAGATAGCAATATGAAGCTCTCCTCGTCCGTATACCTTGAATGTGTCGTTTGCACCAAAGTCTACATGAAGTCCGACGTTTACCTCAAGCTCCTTCTCGAGACGTTCACGGATTTGTCGAGACGTCACAAATTTTCCTTCGCGTCCCGCAAACGGAGAGCTATTCACAAAAAAATTAAGCGCGATGGTCGGCTCGTCGATTTTGATTGCGGGAAGCGCTTCTTGATCGCCGTTCGCACAAATAGTATCACCAATAAAAATACCGGGGATACCCGCAATCATCGCAATGTCTCCAGCGCATGCTTCTGTCGCCTCTTCCCTTGCAACACCACGGAACGTAAAGAGTTTTGTAATTTTTCCACTCTTGGGTGTTTCGTTGGGATTATTAAAATTTTTCACATACACTGTATCTCCAGCACGAATCACCCCTTCATACATGCGGACAATAGCAAGACGTCCGAGAAAATTGTCGTATGCAAGATTAAACGGCTGTGCTCGCAAAGGGAGATCTGTTTGCGAAGGCGCGGCGGGAACTTTTTCAAGGATCATGTCGAGAAGCGGGGTGAGGTCTTTTGATTCATCAGCGAGATTTTTCTTTGCAATCCCCGAGCGGCCAATCGCGTATATAACAGGAAAATCAAGCTGGTCATGGTTTGCGCCAAGATCGATGAATAGCTCAAGTACTTGGTCATGTGTGCGCCCTACATCAGCCGCAGGTTTATCAATCTTATTTATCACCACAATCGGCTTGAGCCCCAATTCAAGGGATTTTTTAAGCACAAAGCGTGTCTGGGGCATTGGCCCTTCCTGCGCGTCAACAACAAGAAGTACGGAATCGATCGAACGGAGCACGCGCTCCACTTCAGAACCGAAATCGGCGTGGCCGGGAGTGTCCACAATATTGATTTTTGTGCCCTTATAAAATGTTGCGGTATTTTTAGCGTATATCGTAATGCCGCGCTCTTGTTCAAGCGCGTTTACATCCATACTCATCCCTTCGGTAAACATTCCCGTCTGCCGCATGATAGCGTCTGTGAGCGTGGTCTTCCCGTGGTCAACGTGAGCAATAATAGCTATATTCCTAATCTCCATAATGAAAAAATCCCCCTGATGGGATTAATACCATATACTACATCAAGAAAGTAAAAAAGTCAAAAAACTAGTTTTTATCCTGCTGATTATGGCGATTATCTTTTACAAAAAGTCCCGCCAGTACAACTAACGGGACTTTAAAAAAAGAACGTGTAGGAAAATTATAAAGGTGTTGCCTGTAGCTTACCCATCGACTTCTGGTCGCCCCTCGCAATTTCTGCATTCTTTTCCGCGACCCCAACAAGGACATCTCTAATAAAAAAGCGGTGCTGCCATAAAAATTTCCCGATCGCCGCGGCTTTGTCACACTGACAATCAACCACTACTTGTTTACCATTAAATGTAAACCACGCGATGCTCACATCTCCATGATCAATATAACGATCGGGTTTCACTTGAGCTTTCTTAGTAAGCTCCTCAAGTTTTTCTGGTTCTTCATCGTTGAAATGCACGCGACCACAGGATTCACAAGTAATAAGGGAGGTGCTAACGCTACATGCATCTTGAACTGCGGAAAGTATGATTTCTTTATCCATGAATTTACTCCTCGTTTAGAGTTGTGGCGGCATAGCAAAGAACACTGGGAACAGTCTAGCAATGTGACACCGGTTGTCAAATGAATGAACAATGCATGCACATAGTTACTATAGATACAATTAATTCATGCTATCGCAGAAATTAATTGTATATGAGGAAATAGAGAAGATAGAAATAACGGGTGTGTTGACACACTGAAACTAAATTATATAAAATAAGAGTCTTAAATAAAACAGCAAATCATGAAAAATTTTAACCCATCATCAATACGCACCGTTGTAATGTTGTTGGTAATCGCGGGAATCGCGCTTTCCTACCAAACGTATTTAAGTGTGAAAGAATCATCCGCTGAGCGTGATAAATTATTCAACACAAAAATCACCGCGTTGCAAAAACAGATTTCTTCGCTTCAAAACGAGATCACCAAAATAACCGGGGAAAATTCACGCGTTGCACTATCACTCAGTGAAATAGAAAATCGACAACAAGTCCGTGAAAAATCTCAAGACGAGCTCCTTACTGGCGCGGTTTCCCAAATATCACCCTCCGTGGTTTCAATCGTAATTTCAAAAGATGTTCCCAAACTTGAAGTGACCTATCAAAATCCTTTCGGCGACGATCCATTTTTCGGTAATTTCAAATTCCAAATTCCCGTGTATCAACAGAAGGGGGTTGAGCATAAAAAAGTTGGTGCAGGAACAGGATTTATTGTAACTAAGGATGGATACATTATTACCAATAAACATGTCGTCGCAGATACTGTTGCAGACTATACTGTACTCCTTTCAACAGGAACACAAAAAAAAGCGATGATTTCGTATCGAGACCCCGTGAGTGACATCGCGATTCTCAAAATAGAAGGAAATAACTACTCAACCGTAACACTTGGTGATTCTTCCACGCTTAAATTGGGCCAAACGGTTGTGGCGATTGGAAATGCGCTTGGTGAATACAATAATTCAATTTCCGTCGGCATCATTTCAGGACTTAATCGTGAAATAGAAGCGACTGACAGCAATGGAAAAGTGCAAAAACTTACTGGTATTATTCAAACTGATGCCGCAATCAATCCAGGCAATTCAGGCGGTCCGCTCATCGACATAGACGGCAAAGTGGTGGGTATCAATGTCGCCACGGTCATGGGTTCAAGCAACATCAGCTTTGCAATCCCGGTAAATGTCGTTAGGGCAGTTACAAGTAAAATTCCCCGCCTGCGTTGAAATGTGTTTGGTGATGTATTTCACACGCACTTCGGGATGACCGAAGATTCACTCAAGTAAGTAACGCGCGGGCAGGTGAAAATTTAAATCATCAAAACAGAGTACATTGGATTAGTAATCTTTCAAAAGCTTGTTGTAAAACCACTTCTTTGCAAAATACACTGCCGCAAGATATGCGGTGACAATGGCGCCAATCGCGATGAGCGGAAGAAGTGCGAGTGGTTTAAAATTGAATATTGTTCCGAGCGAACTCTGCGCGATCCCCCACCCAACACCGACGGCTACGATAGTGCTTATCACTAATGCGATACTCGGCTTGCTTTTGAAGAACGAGAATCGCGAACGAATCATATAGATTACCAGTGTTTGTGTAGCAAGAGATTCAATAAACCACCCCGTTTGAAAATCACTTTCAACAAAGTTAAACACAAGCAATAGTACCAGAAATGTTACAACATCGAAGACAGAACTTAATGGGCCGAAGACCATCATGAACTTCTTAATGAACCCGATATCAAGTTTGTGGGGTTTTTTTATTTCAGCGTGGTCAACGTTATCGACAGAAAGAGCAAGTTGAGAGCTGTCGTAAATAAAATTGTTGAGTAAGATTTGTGTCGGGAGCATTGGTAGAAATGGAATAAAAAGCGACGCACCTGCCATTGAAAACATATTGCCGAAATTGGACGATAGCGTCATCATAAGATATTTCATAGTATTAGAAAAAGTTTTTCTCCCTTCTATCACACCCTCAACAAGATCGTTAAGGCTTTTGTGAATCAAAATAATATCTGCTGATTCTTTTGCAACGTCAACAGCATTGTTGACCGAGATGCCGACATCTGCCGCCTTAAGAGCCGGCGCATCATTAATTCCATCACCCATATATCCAACCACGTGTTTATTTTTCTGAAGAAGCCTGATAATCCTTGTTTTCTGGTCCGGTGACACGCGTGCAAAAATCGTTGTTTCTTCGGCTCGAATTCTTAATGCATCATCAGTTAAAATTTCAATTTCGTTTCCCGTAAGAACCCCTTTGACGAGCAAATTAATATCACGGGCAATTTTTTGACTCACTAGGTCGTTATCACCTGTGATAATCTTAATTTCAATCCCATACTCTTCTAATTTTTTGAGTGTTTCTGCAACAGTCTTTTTTGCGGGATCAAGAAAAGCAATGAAGCCCGCAAACACCATGTTGTGCTCTTCATTCTTTCCATACACCTCTCTTTTCTCATGAATTTTCTTGATACCGACCGCGAGAACACGAAACCCCTCCTTACTTAAGTCTTGATATTGACCATAAACGCGTTTTGATATGTCATCCGAAAATGGTGTGCTATCATCGGCATAAAAACTACATTCTCGTAAAAGTTCTTCTGGAGCTCCCTTAGTAATGAGAAGTCTCCCCTCTGGACCATCCACAACCACGGTGTTACGTTTTCGAATATAATCAAAAGGTGTTTCATCAACTTTTTTGTACTCTTTCGTATGAAGCTTTCTGAATTCAACAACTGCCGAATCGAGCGGATTTAAAAACCCGCTCTGATAAAAACTATTCACATATGAATAAAGAAACACTTTTTCAGATTCTACCCCAAAACCATCTACACACTTAATCAACACGATGCGATCTTCGGTAAGTGTCCCCGTTTTATCGGTGCACAAAATATCCATACTTCCGAAACTTTGTATCGCACTAAGCTTTTTCACGATGACGCCCCGTTTTGACATGACAAGTGATCCGCGAGAAAGATTGAGCGCAATAATCATCGGTAAAAGCTCTGGAGTAAGGCCTACTGCAAGAGCAATAGCAAAAAGAAATGAATCAAGTAATTGATTCTTGGTAAACGCATTGACGAAAAACACAAAGATAACCAGAATAAAAATCATCTTCATAATGAGCACGCTGAAATCCTTGATTCCTCGGTCGAATTCAGTCGGTTCTTCTTTGCGCATAAGCGTTTCGGCGATAGATCCGAATTTTGTTTTTTTCCCTGTTGTAAGGACCGTCATGAGTCCGGACCCCGTCACAACACTGCTCCCCATAAAAATGGGAGAATGAATATCTTTTTCGGCGGGAAATGACTCACCTGTAAGTGACGATTCATTCAAGAAAAAGTCCTTTGACTGCAACACGACGCCATCGGCGGGAATAACATCGCCGGGCGAAAGTATGACCACATCACCGGGAACAATAAGCGAGAGTGGAATTTCCTCGATGGTTCCCTCGCGAACCACCGTTCCCGTAATTTTTACACGATCTCGAAGAGCTTCTGCTGCTTTTTGCGATTTATAAGTATTAAAAAAATCGATCGTGACACTTAATATCACCATCGCAATAATAATGAACGGGTCGATACGATTACCCAAAAAGCCGGAGATGAGCGCGGCAATAATGAGGATGATGATGAGAGGATTTTTAAATTTCAAAAAGAAATTTGCAACAAGAGAGAGCTTGACACCTTGAATAATCTCATTTGGACCGTATGTTGCTAGGCGCTCTTTCGCCTCGCGACGGGAAAGTCCCGAGACTCCTTTGGGAAGATTGATGACCGAGCGATTATTGTCTGTGGGCATGATGTATGAGTGTCTAGTTACAATGAGTGATTATATTGTATCAGAAAACAGCGCGAGAAACATACAGCGCTTTTAAAAAAACAACTGGGAGACAAGAAGGCAATTTAGGATATTTTTTAAGAGAACACATCAACGCTTATTCCTGTTTTCCCCCAAGCGCCCCTGGATGTTGCGCACTCCATGCATACAATGCAACTGCGGCAGATGCCGAAACATTAAGCGATTCGCATCCGGGATTCATGGGGATTGAAAGAAGAATATCACAAAGTTCGCGGGTCTTGAGACGAATACCGGTTGCTTCATTCCCTAAAATAAACACTGCCGGTGCATCAAAATTCTCCTGTGTAATATTTTTTGACGCATCGCCTTCAAGACCGTAGATCCAGAAACCACGTTCCTTGAGGTCACGTGCTGTTGTGTTCACGTTCCCGATCGAAACCAGGGGCACACGAAATGCCATGCCCGCAGATACCTTAACGACAGTACCCGTGATGGGCGCTTGATTGTGCTCGGGGATAAGCACGCCCGCAACACCAAACGCCGCGGCAGAGCGAATGATTGCGCCGACATTTTGCGGGTCTTGTATCTCTCCCAAAATGACAAGTGATGAATCGGGGTCGATTTTCAGACCCTCAATAAACTCACGGTATTCGCGCACGAGCTTGCCAAGCGATACCAGTCCGATAACTCCTTGATGCACCGCGGATGAATCAATATCGTGGGGCGTTGTTTTTGGAGAAAGGTCTACGACAGGAATGTTGGCGCTCTTAGCAAGCGCTCTCACTTCGTTGTCTTCACCTTGCGGAGCAAGCAACACCTTCGTAACCGCATGAGGTGAATTGCGCAATGCTTCCACAAGCGCATGTTTGCCGTAAATATATACATTGGGAATCATGTGTTTCATACATCCAGTGTACCGTAAACACTAAGTACTGGCGAGTATAAATCTATTTTTCTCACATTGAACGTTTGGAGACTTACGCTATGTGCTTTTGCCCACCTATGGTATAAAAAGATACATGAAAAGATACCGGAGTAAAAAACAAGCCAGAAGACAAATCCGTGAATCCGGCAGAAATAAGGGCCGGGGCGGGGCGTTTTGGAATAAAGAATATAAAAACAAAGAACATATTATGCTTTCAAGTAACCCGAGTGAAGATCTGGTAAAGTTTACCCGATGGCTCTCTCGCCAACACGGAGGAAAATATCTCAACAAAACAATTTCAATTCTTGATCTGGGGTGCGGCAATGGGCGCAATCTTATTTACCTTGCGCAACAATTTGGGTGTCATGGTGTTGGTTTTGATATTTCACACGAAGCAACTGCGCAAGCAACTCGCTTAAGCAATGACTTACCGCTTGAATACGAAACACGAACGATCGCAGGACCTATCTCTCTCCCCGACCAGTCACAAACAATCGTGCTTGATATGATGACCTCGCACTTTCTTAAGGAAGCAGAGCGAAAAATACTCATTGGCGAAATCGCTCGCGTACTTCGTCCTGACGGATGGCTATTCTTTAAAACATTTTTACGAGACGAGGATCAGCATGCCGAACGGCTCTTGCGCGAAAATCCTGCGGGAGAAGAAGGCTCGTATATCCACCCCATCATCGGCGTTTCAGAGCATGTGTTCACTGAAAAAGAAATCTACGATTTTCTCGGCGAGTATTTCATAATTCACAAGACAAGCAAATCACATCGCCACACGCGCCACGGCAAAGCATGGAAACGCAGAAGTATTTCCGTGTATGCGCAGAAAAAGAACTGATAATAAATGTATATGTGCGGGATACCTCCTTGACAACTTGATCGGTAATTTTACTGACTTACCGACATTTTACATCAAAGTTTTGGAAAATACTGCTCGGTTGAGATTTCAAATCAGGATTTAAAATTCTAGTTTCTCCATTCATATTTGCCTTTCCATACTCACCTTCAGTAGAAAAATCAAATACGCCATCCTTGTTTATATCTTTATGTAACCTCGCAGTAAGTCGTGTGCATTTTATTTCTTCAATGAGTGAAATATCAAAGTCCTGTTTTATTCCCTTAGTGAGCAGTACGGATGAACCAAAAAATTTTTCCGGCTCTTGTCCATTGTTTGTGTATCCAGCAGAGCGATAGATAACAATGAACCCCGGCTCAGGCATATTGACATGGTTTACATGAATTACTTTCCCGGGTTGTGCAGGTGCTTCAATGTCAAGAAAACGCCCTGCAAAAGAACGATTTAGTGTATCTCTTGTAGACTCAATTTCAACTACCGCGCCGCCAAGCGGAAAGAGTACTTTAATCACAAACCAAAGAAGCAAAAGAATAAAAACTATGATGAATATTTTCCACAATGAAAGACTTTTCATGAGTTTATATTACTAAATCTAAATTTAAGCCACAATGGTCTTCTGGGGATACTCATAACCATTAGCTCCCCTTCGCTAGTAATGGATAATTTTTGGTCGCTTGCATTCAGAAAAAATGACTCAAGTATATCAAGAAATAATTAGTCCTATGAAAAGAGGGCCTGGCGGGCAATCGATATCAATTACTTTAATCAAGGTTAAGTGGTTTGGTAAGCGACATGATTGATTTCGGATCTTTTTTCCAGACATCGGAAACGTCGGCATATAACTCAAGTTCATTCCCATCGGGATCAAGAATATAAATACTGTGTGTCACGGTATGATCTCCCGTGCCAATGATCGTTACGTGGTGTTTTTTTAGATGCCGGTAAATTTCTTTTAATTCTTGGTCGGTGTCTGCAACTTTAAAACCGATATGATACAACCCCGGCTCTACTCCCTTTTTCCCTGACTGCGAGCGAACTCGCTCAGGCGGGCGCGGAGTGCCGCCGACTTGAATTAAAAGAAGCTCGTGATGTGTACGTCCCGAGGAAAAAACGGCAAAACCATCATTGCGATCAACTTCACGGAATCCGAGCACGTCACGATAAAAATTTGTGACCGTTTCAAGGTTGGTTACGTAGAGTACAACATGCCCAAGCTCTTTAATCTGCATAAGAGATATTTTAACATATAAAAAAATTAATATGATATGTGGGATTGACTTTTTGAAGTCCTGCGAGCAATATAAATAAAGAATACACGGAGGATAGAACCAGTGAATACGAAACTTATCATTCAGCGTGTTGCTTTTGCCGAACGTTGTAACTGTGGGCTTCACGGACATATCAACTATCCCGACGGAAGCCAGTCTCTCGAGTTTTCATCATACGACGATGGAATTCAAATTCTTGAAGAAGCTGTGCAACAAAAGAAAATCATGGAAGACAACGCGATGATGCTTCGGGAAGAAATTGCTGGGTGGATGCTTTTTAAAGACAGGGTGCTTTCATTTCTTCGGAATATGCTGAGTAGTATTGTCGCGGAAGGACAGCCACCGGAAATGATTGATAAATTTCTTGAAGAACTCGATCGCTATGTGAGTATAGTCTTCGAGGAATATTTTCCGGAAAATGGTGTGATTTATTTTGATGAAACTTCAGAAAAAGAGAAACACACCCTTCATTAGTTTTTGTTTCTTGAAACCGCCCCATGAAGAACTTGGGGCGGTTTTTTCATAAGTAAATATGCTACTATGCCCAGTATGAAAAAGGTGGAAAAAACTCATTTTGATGTTATTGTCATCGGCGGAGGTCCGGCGGGTATGATGGCGGCGGGGCATGCAGGAGAGCACGGCAAGTCCGTTCTTCTTCTTGAAAAAAATAAAACGCTTGGGAAAAAACTCGATATGACGGGCGGTGGCAGGTGCAATATCACCAACGCCGAATACGACGTCCATGAATTTTTAAAACACTACTCTACGGCAAAAAACTATCTCTACTCCCCTTTTTCACGCTTCGGTGTAAAAAATACATTTGAATTTTTTGAATCACACGAATTACCACTCGTGGTTGAAGCTCGTAAACGCGCTTTTCCCAACACGCAAAAAGCGACAGACGTGTCGCGTGTTATGAAACAATATATCGCCGATAATCACGTGACAGTAAAGATGGGTGCCGCCGTCGGACGAGTCACCGCTCTCGGCGGCAAGATTGTTTCTGTTTCTTGCGGTGCCTGCCTGAGCGAGAACCTGCCTGCCGCGCTACGGCGCAGGCACGGCGCTCGCAGTCAGGCCACCCGCTACACCGCAGATAATTTTATTATCACAACGGGCGGATATTCCCGTCCCGAAACAGGCTCGACGGGCGATGGGTTTAAATGGCTCAAAGAACTCGGCCATACTGTCGCCCCTGGAAGCCCAAATATTGTACCTCTTGCGGTCAAAGACGCGTGGGTCAAAAAACTTTCCGGCATATCACTTTCATTTATGAAAATAACTTTTTTTCAAAACGGCAACCCGTTCGACGACGCTCAGGGTAAAAGAAAAAAGGCATTTTCAAAAAAAGGAAAACTTCTCTTCACTCACTTCGGACTTTCCGGTCCACTTATTCTCAACTCCGCAAAACAGGTAAGCGAATTGCTCGAGGGGGGCGAGGTGACCGCAGAAATTGATATGTATCCCGATACTGATTTTGCGGATCTTGAGCGAAGTATTCTTAAAACCATTGATGCCAATAAAAACAAAAATCTCAAAAATTTCCTTGACGCGCTTGTCCCTCACGGCACCGACCCTGCCATCTTAATGCTCTGGGGGCTTCCCGACGTAAATATTAAAGCGCACAGCATCACCAAAGAAGACCGTAAGCGCCTCGTCCATATCTTGAAAGGTGCGCCGCTCGCCATCAAAGGACTTATGGGATATGACCGCGCTGTGGTATCGGACGGTGGGGTTTCGCTTGACGAAGTGGATACCAAAACCATGCGCTCGCGCCTCTACCCAAACCTTTATTTCGCAGGCGACATACTCAATATCAACCGCCCATCAGGCGGCTATTCCCTTCAGCTCTGCTGGACCACAGGATTTGTCGCAGGGGATAGTGTGTAGGATTTTGCAATGATGCTAAATTTTCCACAGCTCGCCTTGACTTGTGTTAAGCACTTGCTAATATATACATATCACTACGAAAAAGACCCTGTTAAGGCTTGTCCTTAATGGGGGCTTTTTCTTTAGGTTGCAGAGAAATTTTGCCTTTTACTTCATCTAAATACGTAATCGGCGCGTTAGTTCTTTTCAATAAAATTGAACATCTTTTTTGAACGCTGGGGGAAAGTATAATTTTTAATTTATTTTTTTCTTGCAAAAATTTTACCAAACTAGAGTAGTCTCCGTCGCTAGTAACTAATACTAATTTTTCGCAAGAATTTTCATAAACATCTCTGGTTGCCTGTAAAACCAAATCGGCATCGCAATTACCCTTTGGCTTACCATCTCCGTCATAAACCACTTCTTTAAAAATCAATGTGAAGCCTGCTTTCTGCAGCGCCTCATACATATCTTTTTCCTTGGGAATCAACCCGATAAAATAGTAAGCTCGAATTACTCCGTGCTTATCCTCAAGCCACTTTCTGAATCTGACAAAATCGATCTTCCAACCGGAATTACTTACTCCGCGATATAAATTATTACCATCTATGTAAGCATTGTTATTTCCTTTTTGAATCATGAATTTATTTTACCATACCAACCGCCCAAGAGGCGGCTATTATCGAGAGCTTGCTGGACCACAGGATTTGTCGCAGGGGATAGTGTGTGAAAAAATCGTTAACAGCAGCACTCTTAAAACACTACTCTATTTTAAGATAAAGAGCATGGTGATCTGATACTTCTTCGGGAAGCACTTTAAAATCTTTTACTTTTATTTCATTCGTGATAAATACATAATCGGCATATTTATCAGGTTTAGTGTAGTGTGATGTTCTTGTCGAAGTAACACCAAACCGTTTAATTAAATTTTGAAGACCCGCATTTTCAAGAATGGTAATACTTTCAGTATCGGGCAAAAGATTAAAATCACCGCATAAGACATGTTCTCCTTGGAGATTTTTAGTAAATTCCAAAATATTTTTTGATTGATTTATTCTGTCTTCCGTATCTGTTTTTCCCTTCCCATTCCATAGTCCATGAAAATTAACCACCGTTAGTGGTCCATTACTTGTCTGGATGGTAACGTACTGAATATTGCGAGCATGATTACCAATGTCTCCTTCGGGAATATACCCCTTATGTTTATACACAAAAACCTCCCCCTCTTCGGTCACTAATAATTTTTTTTCACAAGCAACATAAGACCGTAGTTATCTAAATAATGAGGACGAAAATATGCTGCATATTCAGGCAATGTTCTAGATATTTCTTGCATGCCATACACCATAATCTCTGAGTGATTCATTGCCCTGCCGCCAGCCATATGCCCATCTAAATGTTCGTAAGGCGCAGCCCATATTTCCTGAAGGCAAAATATATCAGTTGTATCGTTATACTTTTTAAAAAACGAAAGGAGTTTTTTCTTTCCTGCCCGTCCTCCCCATGTATTGAGAGTAATTATTTTCATAATTTTAATTTTATCACATTTTTTTAAAGCTCTACGCTCTAGGATTTATGTTCTACATTTCCTACTTCCCCATGTCCAATATCTCGTCAATTCTGATTTGCTTTACGAATTCAGGAACGTGGGAGACGAGAACCATTGCGCCTTCATAGGAATCAAGCGCCTGTGCGATGACGGGCAGATGGCGAAAGTTAATGTGGTTTGTGGGCTCATCGAGGATGAGAAGTCCGGGCTTCTCAAGCACGAGACGCGCGAAAGCAACGAGGCCTTTTTGTCCTTCTGAAAGACTGCCGATTTTTGTATTCATAACTGCGGAGGTTATTAAAAATCCCGCCGCGACAGAACGCATTACTTCTTCGTCCGGCTGTTTCATCACTGAAATAAGCGACTGATACACCGTGTCGTCAAAATTGAGCGTGGAAAAATCCTGTCGATAATAGCCGACCGTGACACCCTCTGCGATATGCGCGCCCTTAGTAACTCCATTCGCAAGCGCTTCAAGAAGTGTCGACTTGCCGATGCCATTGGGGCCAACAAGGAGCAAGTGTTTGTTTTTCCGAAGTGAAATATTTGCTGTGCGGGATTTTATCTTACTTGTCCCGAGGCTACTCGAGGGATGGTCAACCATCGTGGTAAATGCCGAGATAGCAAGGATCTCTCCTGACAGTTCCTTCTGCGCAGGGATTTTGAATGCCCGTATCGTCTTGTCTTCTTTCCGCGTGTCAACTTTTGCTTCCTCCATCTCTTCTGCCTTTTGCCTCATTCGCTTTGCCACCATACGCATCTGTCCGCCCTTCATCGCAAAAAAGTTAGCCTTATCTTTGTTCGCCTGAATTTCTTTGGAAAGCTGGGCATTTTTTCTGTTCTCCTTTTCCATGCGCGCAGTGATCTCTTTCACCACATCGGCATAGTTGCCCATATACTGTTCCACTTTACGCGTATGAATATCCAAATACAGCACACCATCGGTAAACGCATTCAAAAAATCTGCATCGTGCGAAATAACAATGCACGTCTTCTGATAATCCACGAGAAATTTTGTCAGATGCGCGATTCCCGCCTTATCTAAATTGTTCGTCGGCTCATCAAGAAGGAGGATGTCCGGGTCTTGGATAAGCGCGGAAGCGAGAAGAAGCCGCGCCTGCTGACCGCCCGAAAACGAGCGGATAATACGATCGTGCACCTTGGTGTGTCCTTTCAAATTCACCACTTCAAGCACGTCGTCGATACGCGGGTCAATGTCATATATTTTTTTTGAAAAACATTTCTCGAAAAATGCGCGCACCGTGAGGTCGAGATCTTCTCGCGGGATGACCTGTTTTGCGGTCGCGATGGTAATGCCTTTGGTGATGTGCACGTTCCCTGATTCCGGATTAAGCTCGCCGGTGATGAGCCCAAAGACGGTACTCTTCCCCGCGCCGTTCTGACCCATAACAGTTACCTTTCTTCTTTGTCGCACAGAAAAATCCACCTCATCTAAAATTGGGTGGTTGTGTCCATATTCAAACGACACTTCTTCAAACGAAATAACTGTTTCCGACTTTGCCATAAGAAGTCACTCTACCACGAGAACGGTAAAGAAAAAACCGCCCTCGTAATGAGGGCGGTTTTTTCTTAATAGATGATTACGCGCGTGCTACGTTCGTAGCAGCTGCGCCTTTTTCAGTTTCAATGACTTCAAAAGTGAGTTCGTCTCCCTTTTTCAATTCATCAAATGCAACACCTCTCAATTCCTTTGCATGAAAAAAAAGATCCTTTGCTTCGCCTTCGCGAGAAATGAATCCATATCCTTCTCTAAGGGAATTTATTGTTCCTGTCATGTGATTTGCTTATTGTTTACTTAATACTCCGAAACTCGACTTTGTTTCCGTGCCTTACACTAGAACGCAATGGTATACTATAAATGCATTTTTGTCAAATTTTCCCCAATGAGCGTGCGTTTCTCTCCACCAGAGGAATTTTCTATTGCTCTAGACGTAGGAGATGTTATTGCACTATCACCGTGCCAAACTGCGATTCATTGGCATGATTGTGATACTTCCATGTACCGATTTTATTGAAGGTGAAACTGTAATTTGCGCCAGACAAACACTGATCAAGCGGTGTTGGACCAGTATAGCCTGGAGCGCAGTGCTCATCTTTGGAGGTGTTGTCGTAAAGTAGATGCGCCGGGTGCATAGCTGAAGCGATCCACATCGAACTGCCGCTTTCGTCGACCCAGGTAACCGTGCCGCCTTTGACAATAGTCACTGTTCCCGGAGAAAAACCGGAACTGGTGAACTTCACGGTTGCGGACATTGACGCCGATGAGGTGGTGGGCGCGGAAGTATTTGTGCCGGCGGTCATCTGCGTTTCCACTGATGGCACAACAGGAGCGGAGACAGTCTGCACGGAGTAAAGATACCAACCCCCTAATACAACAAGAATAAGAACAACAATCCAAATAATTGATGGCTTCATAACATGTAACAAATTACCCTAATAATGCTCTATAGTAACACAGCCTAAAAATTTGCAATATGTTTTTGTATTGAGTATGAGGTAGTGGGATCCAAGACTATATAGTTTGACGACACTCAATTAGATCCCCAATAGCAGATCTTGTTTACTTTAAATTTCGTTCAAATCATGCCTAATCTCCCCCGAATTCCTCATTCCTACGCCAGTAGATAATTTTTTCCTTCGAAGGTTTAAGGTGTTAAATTCTTGTTCGGTCAAATCTCCATCTGGATTCCAAACAAACACATTCATCCAATCTTCTGTGTCTCTTTTGTTTAGCGCAATCAAGTCGTCGTAAATTCTCGTTAGGTATGTTTTTAGTTCCTCTCTTCCTTCAGACGCAAATACGGCTTCTGCTTCATCAAATACTTTGCACAAGCTTTCAAACCTCTCTTTTTTCGAAAGGCTTTCAGGATTTTCCTCTTGAGATTTTGGGTCAAATTTTTCTGTCATATATTAAATTCTATCATATATGTCCATAGTACTTAAAAAGCGCGTTGATACCGGCTAAGTTTTTATCCCACTCAATGGTCTCGTGAGTTTTAAGTTCAACAGTAATTGCTGGAATGTTTATGGATGCAAGCCACCCTTCGGCATCGCCGGTGATCGCGTATGCGTCAAATGATTTGACTGCCGGATATCCGGCCGCGCGCGCATATGCATTCATGATGTCGAGTGTCTTGGGAAGAATGCCGTCCTTGCACTCGGATGCGTACACAGCATTGGCCTGACTATGCCAGAAGATAACAGCATCTGGCTTATTTTCTAAAACAAAATCCCGAACAGCCCTGGCTTCCGGCTCCGAGAACGGTTCTGTTCCGGCGCTTACTTTATTTCCTTTCCACATACTCTCCGATTTCCACCTACAGTCAAAGTTACGGTTGAGGTCAACATCATGGGCATTGAATCGCCCTGGAACAGTAGCCGCTTCTTTGGACACATCCGCAAAAGCGAAACGACCCTCTTTGCCTATCACTTTATACACGCCGTCAGGATTAGCGGACGGAATCACCGAAACGGTTATGTTTTTGGGAATGACCTCTTGGTTTGCCTTGAGATAATCCATAAATTTATACGCCAGAGAGACGCTGTTCCACTCATAGCCGCCATGTATGCCACCGACAAACGCGAGATGTATATCGCCTGTTCCACTTGTCTGCGCCGAGTTTCCGGCAGGTAGATATGTGTACGAATCGATCGCGCGCCCTTGCACGGACGTGCCTATCACCTTGTGTATCGGACCAGAAACTTTCTCTACCGGCTGTGCTACCGGCGACGCTGGCACTTTGTTATAA
Source organism: bacterium (assembly GCA_030648955.1). NCBI lineage: Bacteria > bacterium. Next base: position 22,736 of record JAUSHB010000004.1, on the reverse strand, counting down.
CGCAAAACAGCAAACGCGAGCAAGCCACCAATCAAAACAACAATGAGAATGGCCGTGATGACCTGCTTCGAAGAAAGAGACCGCATTATTGTGCGTAGTGTTCGAGAAGCGCTTTTATACCTGCAAGGTTTTTATCCCATTCAGTATCCGTATGTGTGGAGAGAAGAACACTGATTGCGGGAATGTTATTTTTTGCGAGCCAATCCACCATATCGCCCGTTATTGTATAGAAATCAAAACTTTTGTACGCGGGATAGCCTGATGCTTTTGCGTAAATATTTGTGATCGTGTTCGTTTCGGGCAAAACACCGTTATTACAACTTGAGGCGAACACGCCACCGGCGGCGCTGTACCAGACAACAACCGCATCCGGTTTGTATGATGCTACATAATCTCGCACCGCCTTGCTTTCCGACTCGGAAAATACTTCGCTTCCACCACTCACGGTTTTGCTCTGCCAAACGCCATCAGACTTCCAGTTGCAATCGAAGTTGCGACCAAGGTCTACATTATTTGCGTTAAAACGGCCGGATACTTGCACGTCTGCTGATGATGAAACATCTACTGCGGCGAAGCGACCAGTGGTGCTAACAACTTTGTTGAGACCGTCCGGATTCAAAACAGGAATGACCGTCACTTGTTCATTGCTGGGAATGACGCTCGGGTTTGCCTTGAGATAATCCATGAGCTCGTATGCAACGAGTGCTGTATTCCATTCGTACCCGCCATGAATGCCACCGACAAAGAGAATTTTTTTACCGCCGTCACCATAGTAATGAGCAGTGATATCACGTCCCTGCACAGACTTTCCAATGACGAATTGACTGCCCCCTTTGTGTTGATCTACAGCCTGCGGTTGTCCTCCCTGCTTGTTGTCTTGCGACTTCGTCGTGTCAGTTGTTGTATTCTGATTCTGTGTTACTGCGGGCGCGTTATTGGACGAACCTTGCATCAAAAAATACCCGCCAATACCGACAAGAATAAGAACAACGATAGTCCATACGATAGTTGATGTTTTCATAATATGTAAATAAGTTATCCTGGTAATGCTCTATGATAACATATTCCAGAAATTTGGGAGGGTATGCGAGTTTGTTCGCCCTCACCGGTCTCATGGGTTTATCCATTAAGCCCACAAGGATTTTTGGGTTACTTTTATTCTACCATTCTGACGCTACTTGGAATGGTTATTGTATTCAGTGCGTAAGGGTTAAATCCATCTACATAAATGTCACAGAAAAATACCTGAGTATTAAATCAAATAAAAATGTAATTGCGGCAGTAATTACTATAATTAATATTGTCTTATTTCTCTCTCTTTTTTCTATATCTGGCACTGCATATTTGAAATATTCTTTAGGATTATGATCTAGTATGGTGTTTAAAAACATCCAAATCTTTTCTCGAAACATTTTTGGTCTATATCGAGATATTCCCAAAGAATAACTCCCGATTTTTAATTTATTCTTTATTGCTTCTCCTATTATTTCAAAAAAAAGATAATAACCCGTTCCACCAATTTTTTTCTTTATAAGGTCAGTTAGATCATTGTTCAAAAAAATAACGTCAAAAAGAGGCTCCGCTATGAATAGACCAAATCTTTTTTTAATAATGCCACTTAAAGTAGTGGATCTTTTAGAATCATCTTTTGAAATCAATAATGAATACCTGCCACTGATTCCAAACTGAATAAATTGTTCTAAAAGTTCTGGTGTGATTGGTTCTTCAGAGTAATGATAAAATATTAACGTATAAGGAGTTTTAACTTCATAAACTCCCCTGAGGATTGCCATGTCTAATCCACTTACTTTATAATTTCTAATGACCTGCGCATTAAGACTTGAGGCTATTTTTGAGGATTCATCTTTTGAACCATCGTCTACGACCAAAATATTACTGAAGCCTACTTTGTGAAAATTCTCTATTATTAATCCTATTAGTGATTCTTCGTTATAGCAAGGTATTAGAATAGTGATCTCATCTTTATTGTAGTTCATAAAATAATCTTTTAATTTTATTGAGCATGTATTTCTCGGAATCCGAACCTATTTCAAACTGGCTGCGGGTCAGGGACTCTCGGCTACCGCCGCGGGTGGATTCCGATTTTCCTTGAGCAGAGCTCAAAGAAAATAACGAAATCCCTTTCGAGCCCCTGTTGGAAGTGAAGCAGTTCACTTCCTCCCACAGTTCTCCGCAATGCTCCGAACTGCGGGTCAGGGACTCGAACCCCAATACCTTGCTCCAGAGGCAAGTGTCCTACCATTAGACGAACCCGCAATGTATAAAATAACTTACAACGAACAACTCAAGAAAGCTTTCCGAACTTCAAAAAACTTCAATGGCTTTTTATAGATTTGGAAGCAGGACTTCCAAATCCTACTCAAAACTCGCAGAACTCATAAAACTAACGAAGCCATGGAAACTTTCTCCCGCAACCTACAAATTACACCAAAAACACAAAGAAGTAAACGATGAAGCGCGGCAAAAAATTTGACATTTCATTTTAAATACATTATAACAAGTAAGGAGCTCTTTCAAATTTTCAAGGAGAAACAGGGATGAAGAAGTTTTTTGTGGTTATTTTGCTTTGTCTTAATATTGTCGCTCTTGTTACCATCATTGGGTATCCAGAGGCAGAAGCCATTCCACGCCCAAAACTGACGGGTGCACTTCCGCAAACCACACCCGAATGGGAAAAATCTGTATTGGAAGCAATTCCAAAAGTAATAGCCGAATATGGCGAAAACATCAAGGAGGCGGCTCAAGAATATTTTGTCCATCGGAAGATCGTCATAGCAATGCTTATTGTGGAAAGTATGGGAAACCCATACGCCGAATCACCAGCTGGTGCAAAGGGGTGCATGCAAACACTTCCTTCAACAGATGTAGAGATTGGCGTGATGGGCAATAGTTTTGATTGCATCACCAGCATATGGAAGGGTACGAAGTATTTTGCTCGTCTTCGAGATCACTATAAACTGACTCCCCTAATCAAGGTGATTGCCGCTTACGAAAAAGGTCCTGATCGTGTAGCCAACTACACGCAACAAGATCTCCTCAAGAGCGATTATCTTAACAAGATTGCTTTTGTTGTCGAGCATCTCCCAGAAAATTTCTGATTTCCTTTTTTAGGAAAACACCCCCGCCTCTCACGAGCGCGGGGATTTTTTTGCAATAACATCGGAAAGGTTTTTAGCTCAAATGGGCGTGGTCATTCCACGTTTCGAGTTTCCAGCCCGGAGTGCCGTAGGGTTTTGGATTCGCTTCGTATCTGCAAATTGTGATGCCGGTAAATTTTGTCCGAAGAAAATCACGCGACTTGATAAACTCACGGGGAGTGATGGATTCCCCAAACATCATATAGGTAATAAGAAAGCGCATAAACATACCGTGTGTTACAACCAAAATTTTTTCCTCTTTTCTCTTTAACACTTCGTCAAGAAATCTTCTCGCGCGGCTCTTTAAGTCATTAAAACTCTCGGCGTCGGCATAGCGAGTGTCCGGTGTATCATACGATTTCTCCATGGCGAAAATAAGTTTAATTGTTTCAGGATCATTTTTAGCTTTTGATAAAATTATTTCAGGATATTTTCGCTCAACGATCAAGTCTGAAAATTCGATCGGTTTTTTCAAATGCGCATTGATGATTGCCGCTGTTTCTTTAGTCCGCTCGAGTGTGCTTGAAATAATAAGCTCGACGGGAATAGTTAGAAATCGCTGTGCGACAAGCTCTGCTTGCTTGCATCCGGTCTCAGAAAGGCTGTCAGTCGACTTGCCGTGAACACCCGTACCGTTCGATGTAGTTTCTCCGTGACGCATGAGATACAGTTGCATAAATGATTACTATTTTTTCATCGCCGCCTTAATAAACGCAGAAAAAAGTGGGTGAGGATTGAGTGGATGCGCCAAGAATTCAGGATGGAATTGCGTAGCCAAGAAAAACGGATGTTTCTTTTTGGGAAGTTCTGCGATCTCCATTAAAACACCATTGGGAGATTTACCGGAGAACACGAGGCCCCTCTTTTCAAGCTTTTCAATATATTCAGGACTCACTTCATAGCGATGGCGATGACGCTCGGAAACCATTTCTTTTTTATACGCTTCACGTGCCACGGTTCCCTTGGCGATATGCGCCGGATATGCGCCGAGACGCATACTTCCTCCATAATCTTTGTCTGCAAGTTTCTTTTTCTGATCGGGCATAATGTCGATCACAGGATATTTTGTCTTCACATCAACTTCCGTCGTGTGAGCACCTTTCAAACCCAAGACATTGCGCGCGTACTCGATCACCAAAAGTTGCATACCGTAGCAGAGACCAAGATACGGGATTTTGTGCTTACGCACATATTCGATTACTTTTATTTTCCCTTCAATTCCCCGCGAACCGAATCCCCCGGGCACAAGAACCCCGTCATATTTTGAAAGCTCTTTCAATTTGCGTGGATTCTTTTCAAAATCAACCGAGTTGAGCCAATGCAAAACCGGCTTTCGTCCGAGGTGATATGCGGAATACTTGATCGCCTCAATGACAGAAAGGTAAGAATCAGAAAGAACAAAATCTCCTGTATCAAAATATTTTCCGACCACCGCAATACTCACTTCCTTTTTTGCAGACTTAATTTTTGACACAAATCTCCGCCATGTATGCAAATCTTTTTTTCGCGGATGAAGTCCCAATTTTCTCAAAATATTTTTACCCAATTCATCCCGCTCAAAATTTAATGGTACTTCATAAATACTTTCGACGTCAGGCGCAGAGATTACATCATCGGCACGTACATTGCAAAATGTGGCAATCTTTTCCTTGCGACGTTCATCAAGCGGAGTCTGGCTTCGAGCAATAATAATGTCGGGCTGGATACCGGCAGTGTTGAGTGCGCGCACTGCATGTTGCGTTGGTTTTGTCTTCATCTCGCCCACCTTTGACGGAATGGGCAAGTAACTTACCATCACCGTCAAAACGTCGTTTGGTTTTTCGGTACGCAAAAGTCTGATAGCTTCAAGGAAGAGAATGTTCTCGTACTCGCCCGCCGTGCCGCCAATTTCAATCACCGTCACATCGGCATTTGCTTTCTCGGTTGCTTTTTTGATACGCGTAATAACTTCGAGAGGAATATGCGGCACCACTTGCACGCATTTGCCGCCATATTCAAGATTGCGCTCTTTGCGAATTACGTCCTGATACACCCGACCCGTGGTCATATAGTTCACACGAGTAAGTGTTGTTCCAAGAAAGCGTTCATAATTCCCCATGTCCTGGTCAGTTTCATCGCCATCTTCAAGCACAAATACTTCTCCGTGTTCTGTCGGGTTCATAGTCCCCGCATCCACATTTACATACGGGTCTATTTTAATCGCGGTGACTGTTAAGCCCCGCGATTGCAATATTTTTCCTATTGATGAGACGGTAACTCCTTTCCCCACTCCGGATATTACGCCCCCAACTACGAAGATATATTTGCGTCGCCTTGCTTTGCTCATAAAATTATTTGCTAAACAATGAGACCAATGTTAAAACAGAGACAAGTACCACCCAGAATCCAGACAAGAGTGTCGCAACAACAAGAGGCCAAATTTTTTCTCTTGCCATGTGAGCACGTGCAATAAGCATTACACCATATCCAGCATAGGCAAGACTCCCTATAAAAACAATCCTTATAAGCGTTTCCCCCCATGAATACTCGGCAGACGCTCTCCCGCCAAGAAGGACCACAATCTGGAAGAGGAAATAAACAACAGCGATAATAATGTATGTTTTTTTTGCCATAGAATTAAATGTTCAAATACCTCCTCACTGCAAAAAAACTAGCAATCACGCCCAGTGCGACTCCAGAAGCAAGAATGATGCTTAAAATTTGCCAGAAATTCGCCACATAATATTGGAAGAGATCGATGCCACCATAAAACGATACGGTATTGTTTTTAATCCAGAGCGTCAAGGGGTAAAAAATACTCAACGTAATCACCGCCGAAGCAACCCCGTAAAGAATTCCTTCAACAATGAACGGTCCGCGGATATAGCGATTGTCCGCACCCACAAGACGCATCACGCCGATTTCCTCGCGTGCGGTGTAAATGGCAAGTCGGATTGTGTTGAATGTGATAAGAATCGAAATAATAATAAGAACCACTGTTCCAATGAGACCAAGTTTTTGAACACCTGCAATAATCTTTGTGAGCTTATCGATTACATTCTTGTTGTCATTGTAATTAACCTTTTCAACTACAGCAGTCCCCCCTTCCGAAAGCGGACTCTGTACGTCAAGGAATTTCGCAATATTTTCATATTGGGAAGTCTCTTTTGCTTTCACGTTAAGGACGGGGCGAAGTGGATTATCACTCAACTCACTGAGTGCTTGAAGAGTGAGCTCGTCATTTTCATGGCGCATCTTGAAATCCGCCAGTGCTTGTTCTTTTGAAACATACGACACCGAGAAGACTTCTGGTAGATTTTCGAGAGATTGCTTGAACTTCAATACCCCTTCTTCGGTAGTGTCTGTATGAAAGTATACATTGATGTCAATTTTGTCTTGTATTTCTTTTAGTGTCGAATGAAGATACGCACTCAATAAAATAGTTGAGCCGATCATGGAGAGTGCGACTACCATCACTAAAATTGAAGAAAGGGATACAATCCCATGTCTCCAAAAATTTAGTAACCCCGATCTAAATATGCGTTTAGTGTTTGTCCAGAACATGGTTGGTTTTCTTAACGAGTGAAGTGAGTCTTAGAAAATCATCTGTTTTTAATATGAAATCATTATACCACGATACTCTTAACACAATTACTAAGTGCTCGATCTAATAAATCATAGTCGCTACGCTCTTTGGTTTATAAAACGTACTTCCCCTGTTTATCATCCCGCGCAATCTTGCCTTTCTCCATCGTAATAACACGCTTCCCCAACGCATCGATGACACCCTTATTGTGCGTCGTAAGAATCACCGTTGTTCCAAGATCATTAATCTTCTTTAGTATCTGAACAATGTCATAGGTATTAATAGGGTCTAAGTTCCCCGTGGGCTCATCGGCAATGATTACATCGGGTTGATTGATAATCGCACGCGCGATAGCAACTCTCTGTCGCTCTCCTCCGGAAAGTTCGTGGGGAAAATTGAGTATTTTTGACGAAAGGTCGACGAGTTCGAGAGCATGCGGAACATCGGAAGCAATTTCTTCGTCGGTTCGTCCGGCCGCCTCCATCGCAAACGCAATGTTTTCATAGGTTGTCTTTTGGGGAAGCAGTTTAAAATCCTGAAACACCACACCAATTTTTCTTCTGAATCTTGAAACTGCACCATTCCCGAGCGAATGAACATCGATGGACTCAAAAGAAACAGTACCTGATGTCGGTTTTTCTTCCGCCAGAAGCATTTTGAGAAGCGTGGTCTTGCCAGACCCTGAATGCCCCACGACCGATACAAACTCTCCCAGTTCAACAGAAAACGTCACATCCTCAAGAGCTATGGTTCGTGCTTTATTGTGGTATATCTTTGAAACTTTGTCGAAGTAAATCATATACTATTTTATAATCATACCACATTACAACAGCCGCAGAAAATTTTTTATTACAAATTCTTTTCCGCTTCGATAAAAATGTCGATGTTGCCATCCTTAAGCACTCCTGTCACATTGCTCGTCTCTGCGTTTGTACGATGATCCTTGATCATCTTGTAAGGATGCAGAACGTACGACCTGATCTGATTTCCCCATTCAATATCCGTTGTTTTGCTTATATACATTGATTTTTCTTTCGCTTCGCGTTCTTCTTTCATTCTTTTATATAATTTCCCACGAAGAATACCCATCCCCCGCTCGCGATTTTGCGCCTGCGAACGTTCCGATTCCACGTGGACTGCAAGTTTTGTCGGTATATGTACAATGCGCACCGCCGTCTCGCGCTTATTCACATTCTGCCCGCCAGGCCCTGATGATCGTGCAAATTCAACCCTGATATCCTGGGATGGAATTTCTAAATCTGCCTCCTTATCGAACTTTGGAATCACTTCGACCATTGAAAACGAAGTGTGTCGCAATTTTTTTGAGCTAAAGGGTGATATTCTTACCAAACGATGCACCCCCGACTCGTTCTTAAGAGTTCCATACGCGCCCTTGCCTTCGACTTCGATAGTAATGTTACGATACCCCCCATGATCATTCTCATTTTTATGAATAAGGTACGACCCCCATCCTTTTTTTTCAAAATACTTACTATACATTTCATACAACATATGCGAAAAATCTTCCGCGTCGTCACCCCCCGCCCCGGAAAAAATTGTTATGATTGCATTTCCTTTATCATACTTCCCTACTCCCAGAAGTATTTCGCGAAGCTCTTGAAGCTCTCTTATAAGTGCTTGGGCTTTGTCCTTATTTTTCCAGAAATCAGGAAGTGCCATGTGTTGTTCAAGTTCCGCAATTCGTTCCTTGGTTTTATCCATAAGAGGATTATAGCAAGATTAAATTCCAATACAAAAAAGGAAATTGGGGTGTTTGCGAATTAAGCAAAAAGCTGTTATGATGCGCCTTACGTTAGGCTTCTAAACCCATGATCGAAGTAAGTCAAATCATACCCTATATATTTCTTTTTGCGGCGCTCTATTTTCAGATTTTTCTTCTGCTTACGTTTTTTGAAAATAGGGAAATGATCGGGAAACGAGTCTCGCGCACAAGCACACACTACCCATCAGTTGCCGTTCTTGTCCCTTGCTATAACGAGGAAAAAACAGTTGCAGGAACTGTCGAGTCCCTTTTCTCGCTTGATTACCCCAAAGACAAGTTGCATATCGTTATTATTGATGACGGAAGTACAGACAGTACCTTTGAGGTAATGAAAACATTCGAATACCACCCGCAGGTAACCCTTCTTCAAAAAGAAAACGGCGGAAAATATACCGCACTTAATTTAGGTCTTTCACTCACAAACACAGAACTTGTGGGGTGTCTTGATGCCGATTCTTTTGTCGCATCCAATGCACTTATCGAAATTGTGAAATGTTTTGATGATGCAACCATAATGGCGGTAATGCCTGCAATTAAAATTTGGAACCCTAAAACTGTACTTGAGCGCATGCAAAAAGCTGAATATGATATGGGCATATTTGTACGTAAAATGTTCGGCATTATGAATACCATCCAAGTAACTCCAGGGGCATTTTCCCTGTTCAGAAAAAGAGTTTTTGATGAGCTCGGAGGATTTAAGGAAGCGCACAATACTGAAGATATGGAGATTGCGCTTCGCATGCAAAGCAATCATTACCGTATAGAAAACGCGCATATGGCACATGTGTATACTGTTGCGCCAAACACGATACGAGCGCTCTACAATCAACGCATTCGTTGGACATATGGATTTCTCAAAAATGTTTTAGACTATCGTTTTATGCTATTTAATAAAAAATATGGGCATCTCGGAATACTCACCCTCCCGTTCGCAATCGCATCAATCATAGGCGCCGTCTATATGGCGGGATTTGTTGTTATAAACTTCGCTAACTATATGTTAGAAAAAATTGTAAAATTTCAAACAGTCGGATTTCAATGGGATGGAATAGGTGTTGATTGGTTTTTCCTTAACACGCAGTCACTTCCCATTCTCATTATTTTCACCCTCGTCACCACATTACTTATTCTTGTTAACGGGAAAAAGCTTTCTGGGGGCACCATGAAGCCATCACGCGATATCTTATATTTCCTTTTGTTGTACGGACTCATGGCGCCCATGTGGCTCACGAAAGCTCTCTACAACAGCGCGCTCTCAAAAAAAAGCTCTTGGAAATAAATTAACCTTATGAATTTTGATGATTACAGAAAATATATTTTTGTGTTTATTATCACGTCAGTGATCTTTTTCACCGCGTTTGCAATCAGTAATTATTCCGATAAAAAACGAATTCAAAACATCCAGTCGATCGAGGATAAAATAGCACTTGATCTTCTTTCGTCAGAAACACAATTCAACCTCTTAAAAGAACTCTCGTGCAAAGCGATTGATAATTCAGTTTTGTCACAAGAGCTTAATTCCATCGCCGAAAAACTAACCTATGCCGAAGAAAATCTGGGAGTGACCAATCCGGAAGTCATTCGCCTAAAGAAATATTATTCGGTCCTTCAAGTTAAGGACTATTTGCTCATGAAGCAGGTGGATCAAAAATGCAAACAAAAATTAATTTTTATACTCTATTTCTATTCAAATAAAGGAGACTGCGCTGACTGCAAAAAAGAAGGGTATGTGCTTACCGATCTCCGCGAAGAATACCCTGAACTTCGAGTGTATTCGTTTGATTACAATCTTGACTTTCCTATCATAAAAACCCTGCAAGCGGTTTTCAAGCTTAAAAACACGCTCCCTGCTATTATTATTGGCCTGCCTGCCACGACGGGCACGGCGCAGGCAGGGGACGAAACTCATTACGGATTCAAGAGCCGCGAAGAGATCGAGAACCTTATGCCGATACTTGTGAAACTCAAGGCTGCGCGCGAAAAGGCGCAAAACACCGCAACCTCGACGGCGACGACAACGCAAAAGAAAAAATAATTGAGCCACCTCCCAGAATTGAACTGGGGACCTTTGCTTTACGAAAGCACTGCTCTACCAACTGAGCTAAGGTGGCGAGTTGGAGCCGTTGTCCGGGATTGAACCGGAGACCTCGTTCTTACCAAGAACGTGCTCTACCAACTGAGCTACAACGGCTAAAACAACTTTCTTCAAAAATTGTTCGCCCGAACATTTTGTAGGGCAAAATGTTCAAGGGCACATGTCTATTGTGAGACCAGCCCACATAGTATAGTATTATCGGGATATTTTCAAACAAAAATCCTCCGCCTAGGTCGGAGGATTTTTTAGATGCGCGGCTGATGGGTGCTGGTCACAAATATTTCCTCGCCGCCGCTCGAAAATTTCGCTACCCCGGCTCGCGGTTTTGCCTGCTGGCAAAACATCGCTCCGCCCGTCATCACCCACCACAAATGACGCAGGTCACTTGTTTCAGCCGCGCAAATTAAAACCCCTTTCGGGGTTTTGTTTTGCGCGGCTGATGGGTGCTGACCCCACGACCTCTCGCGTGACAGGCGAGTGTTCTACCGTTGAACTACAGCCGCATTTTTATGTATCTACTAAATACATTTTTCTTCCGCTCAAGAAAAAGGTTATTTAATATTGGGACTTCATGATTATACATAAAACCATACAATTTCAAAATACCCCTGATAGCTCACAGTAGACATTAGTCAACTAATATCCACCACCTAAGATGTATTTAATAAGAGATCATTTTATGGTGCCGGAGGGCAGATTTGAACTGCCGACCTGGCGCTTATGAAACGCCCGCTCTAACCACTGAGCTACCCCGGCAATACACGAAACAATATCATTTTTAAACGTACTTTTCAATAAAAAAGCCGCCCGCCTAAAGCGAACGGCTTTTTTATAAACTTGTTGCGGGGACCGGATTTGAACCGGTGTCTCAAGGTTATGAGCCTTGCGAGGTACCACTCCTCCACCCCGCTATAATGTCAAAAACGCTTTTTAGGCGTTTTTAAGATAGTGAGATTATATACCAACCACGACACGTAATGCAACCTGCCGACAGACAGGCTAAAGATATCCTAGTTCTTTAAACACTTTTTCATACAGGTCAATGATTTTCCGCGCATCGCGTTTATTAAGTGGCGACGTTGCTTCTTCGTGTACAATCTTATTACGCGCCTTGTGTGCCTCCCACGCGTCGTTAAGCGTTTTAAGTCCCTTTGATTCAGCAAACTTCAGTCGATCACCAAGAGTCTCTCCGCGATATCCACGTTCTTCTAAAAGTTCATCGAGGATATTATCGGCCTCAAGAATTCCCAGCTTCCATTCAGCATTATTTTCTGATGCCATATGCTTGAGAATAATTTCCCATTGAACTTGTCTCGCTTTCGCATCCTCACCCTCAACATCCACAGCCTTATATTTCTCATGTTCTTGCGCCTGTAATCTTCGTAATCGCAAAAAAATATAAACGATGCCGGCAACAGAAAGCATGATAATAAGAAAAGAAATTGTTTTAAAGAGTGCAGTATAAGAAATAATCCACGACACAACCATATCACTGGATAATTTGATATACGTCTCGTAACCTTTCTTAAGAACCTGAGGCACATCATTGATGTCATGGATTCCAAACGTGGCACTTATAACAGCAAGAATGACAAACGAAAAAATCACATAATCGATTGCGTCATTTTCAAATCCTACTTTGTTTTTCCCTCCTGTTCCTTTTTCTGCCATACATTTCCTTTTATGATGCCGAAGATCCAAAAACATCCTTCCCTATCTTGAATAGTAATGCTTCTTCGAAATGAGGCGCCATGAGCTGCAGTCCCAAGGGAAGTTTTTTCCCATCGCGATCATCATATCCCGAAGGCACTGATAGTGCTGGAATACCAATGAGGTTCGCGGGAACCGTGAAAACATCCGCGAGATACATGGCAAGTGGGTCATTACTTTTCTCCCCAATCTTAAATGCAGGCGTAGGAGTTGTTGGCGTTGCAATAACATCGACATCTTTAAAGGCCTGTTCAAAATCCTTACCCATTAAAGAACGAAGACTCCATGCTTTATTGTAATATGCATCGTAATATCCTGATGAGAGAACATAGGTTCCCAAAAGTATTCGGCGACGCACTTCTCTTCCAAACCCTTCTCCTCGGGTTTTTGCATAATCCTCAAACGGTGTTGCTCCTTTTTGTGATAAACCATAGCGCACACCATCAAAACGCGCGAGGTTGGTGGAGGCTTCCGCAGGCATGATGATGTAATACACCGATAGCGCGTAGTGCATGTGTGGCAGTGTAATTTCCTTAATCAAATATCCTACGTTCTTAAGTTTTGTGATTGTTTCATTAAAATTTTTGAGCACTGCCGAATCTATTCCTGGTGAATCGACAATGTCTTTGGGAATTCCAATCGTTATTTTTTTCCCTGGATCATTCTGTGTTATGTCCGTGTTGTTCCGTGCCTCGCGAGGCGAAGAAGTGCTGTCCATCGGATCATGCCCCCCGATCACATTGAACAAAATTTCCGCGTCTTCAACGGTTTTTCCGAATGGTCCGATTTGGTCGAGCGACGATGCCATTGCCATAAGGCCATATCTTGAAACTGCACCGTAGGTTGGTTTAAGCCCGACAAGCCCACAAAATGAGGCGGGTTGTCTGATAGATCCCCCTGTATCCGAACCAAGTGCTACAAGTGCGCCATCCATCGCAACGGCGGCGGCAGAGCCGCCCGAAGAACCGCCGGGAACCCTAGAAATATCAAGGGGGTTCTTTGTTGCCCCAAAGGCAGAATTTTCGGTCGATCCCCCCATGGCAAACTCATCCATATTCGTTCTTCCTAAAAACACCGCGCCATCCGCTTTCAATTTTTTAATTACCGTTGCATCATAAGTTGCTGTATATCCTTCAAGAATTTTTGACGCGGAACTTGCTCGTTTTCCTTTTATTAAAATGTTGTCCTTCACTGCGATGGGAATGCCCGTAAATATTCCGCCTTTCTTTGATTCTATAATTTTTTGTGATTCTTTGGCTTGTTCTTCTATGTCATTAAATACTTCAAGATATGCATTGATATTTTTGTTGTGCGCTTCAATATTTTTAAGATACGCTTCGGAAAGTTCCATGGCAGAAAAATCGCCCTGTGCAAGGTGTTCATGAGCTTTTTTTATGGTGAGTGTTTTGAGATCAATACTCATATTAGAGAATCTGCTTAACCTTCACATACCCATTTTCTGTATCGGGAACTTCATCCATAATTTCTTTTGTGTACATTCCCTTGGGGTGTGGATCATTGTCCCCTCTCATCACATTCCTCAATTCGCCCCCTTCCTTGAGTGGCACTTCGGAAACTGCTCCCTTGATCTGGGAAACATAATCAAGAATAGATTCCATATCCTTGCACAAAATATCCCTTTCTTCTTCCGAGACCTCGATTCGGCAGAGTGTTGCGAGTTTTTCGATGTCTTTTTTCTCAATCATGGAGCTATATTATCACTTTTTGAGCCCCACGAGAAGCTTGGGAAATTTGAGTTTTGTGGTTTATGGAAACTCTGAAGTTGGGTCTATATGGCTTCTCACGGGGCAAACATTTCGAGAAATTCGTTTTCCGAGAGAATGGGAACGCCGAGACGTTTGGCATTGTCGTATTTTGACCCAGGATTTTCTCCCGCAACCAGAAAATCGGTACTTCCCGATACTGAACCAACCACATGTCCACCAAGCAATTTTATTTTTTTCTTTGCTTCATCACGCGACATAGCAGTCAAAGTTCCAGTAAGTACGAATGTTTTCCCTGCAAGTGGTTTTGCAACACCTGGTATAAATTTTACGGGTCTAATGGTTACTTCACGAAGAAGACGTTTCAAAAGTTTTTTATTTTGTTCATCACGGAACCAGTGATAAACAGAATCTGTGACAATGCCACCAACGCCGGGAATATGCTCGAGGGCTTCTTTTTTTACATGCTCAATTGTTTCGATATTTTTAAACGCTTCTGCAAGATCTTCTGCTGTTTCCTCCCCAACGTGTTCAATTGAAAGTGCGACGATAAATCTTGAAAGCTCTACGGTATGTGCTTTTTCTATTGCCACAAGAAGATTGTCCACAGATTTTTCCCCAAATCGTGGTAAAGCAAGAAGATCCCCCTTCTTAAGTGTAAAAATATCATCATAGGACGCAATGAGATTGCTGTCGAGAAGCGCGTCAATGATTTTCGGCCCCATCCCGGGAATATCAAAAGCGTGCTTTGACACAAAATGGTAAAACTTTCTGCGCTTTTGCGCAAATGAGTTTTTATTTATGCACCGATATGCTGCTTGTCCAGAGATGCGTTCGATCGGACCTCCGCAATCAGGAACAGTTTTAGGAAATACATACGGCTTTTCGTTGCCAGTCCTTAATTCTTTGATAACAGAAACAATGTCCGGAATCACGTCCCCCGCCTTCTGAAGCACCACAGTATCTCCTACGCGCACATCAAGACGCTTGATCTCGTCTTCGTTATGAAGTGTGGCACGCGACACCACAGAGCCTGCAACAAGAACCGGGTGCAGATGTGCAACAGGAGTGAGCACACCTGTTCTCCCCACTTGGAGCACAATACTTTCAACAACGGTCGTTACTTGCTCCGCGGGGAATTTATACGCAACGCCCCACCGTGGAGATTTCCCGGTATACCCAAGTACTTCTTGAATCACGCGAGAATTGATTTTAATAACAATACCGTCAATACCATATTCTTCTTTATCTTTTTTATCGATCCATTTCTGATAAAAATTCTCGATGTCGGCAACATTTTGAGAAACATCGTGGTGTGGATTTACCTTGAAACCAAGTTCTTGGAGAAGCTTGAGTTCGCCTTCTTGTGTTTTTGGCATAGGGAAACCTTCGATTTTATCAATGTCATATATAAAAGAATTGAGCCTGCGGGATGCGGCAATTTTCGGATCAAGTTGACGAATAGATCCCGCGGCGGCGTTGCGTGTGTTCGCAAACAATTGCCCCCCGTGCTGTTCACGTTCTTTATTGATACGCGCAAGTTCACTTTTTTTCATCCACGCTTCACCAACAACAATTATATTAATTTTTTTATTAAGAGTAAGAGGAATACTTTGGATCGTTTTAAGATTGTGTGTGACATCTTCACCGACCACCCCATTCCCGCGTGTCGCCCCTCGCACCAAGAGACCATTTTTATAAGTAAGGATAATCTTGAGACCGTCGATTTTCAATTCCGTACAATATGCTAGTTTTTCACGAGAAAGTTCCGGGTGGTTATCGATAAAACGTTTCGCACGCGTTTCCCACTTAAGCAGACCGTCGTGGCTAAACACGTCGTCATACGACCACTGGCGCATTTCATGGGTAACTTTTTTAAACAATGTGCGTGGCTCTCCGCCAACCCTTTGTGTGGGACTGTCGGGAGTCTGTAGGTTGGGGAATTTCTCCTCTATGACACGAAGCTCCTCCATAAGCGAATCGTATGCTTCATCGGTTATGTCGGGCTTGTCGAGTACGTGATAGAGGTAGCGATGTCGGTCGATGGTCACGCGCAATTTCTCCGCGCGCTCTCGCGCTTTATTCAATGTTCCAAGGGATGCCCTTGGATTTGTGTTACCTAGTAAGACCATATCCGCATAGTATACCGCACACAGGGGAAATCTTGGAGAGTGGGACACCAAATGAAGAGAGTGGAATCAAGAATATCCCCCGCTTACCTATTTGTGCTTATGGCACAAACAGGTAAGCGGGGGATATATACATTCTTTCAATTTCCAAAGCGAGGCTTTGGAAACTTAGTAGAAAACCTTAAGTCCCCGTTCTACTCGGCGAAGGTCAGTTGAATCACACGAGCTCCTGCCACGAGAATCAATGGTTGTAAAAAAAGCACCACTGCCATTATCGCGCTTGCCGACAGCCACCACTACGCAGGGTTTTGTATCGTTGGTGGGATCGCGAAGTTCGAAGGTAGTCGTCGCACTCGGACCAGCACCATACACAAGACTCCACTGTGGCTTCCCACTATCAGTTCCTCCGGTGATATCAACCCCATCAAAACATTTAATACGGTGAGTATTGGGGTTGGGATAACTTCCGGACACAGATGAAGTGGCGAAAACATATGCCGCACTGTTATTGGCAATTCCATCATCAATCCTATCAACGGTTGTTGTTGATTGTGAGTCCCAATACAGTGCACACTCGATACCTGTATCAGCCATATAAAACGCAATGCCGGATTTGTTGCCAATTGATGAGAGTTTTATCTCTTTCAGTGCAATATTAGAAATCCCCATTCCCACCGAAAGGAGGATGCTCGCAATCATAAGCCCGAGAATAAGCGCCCCGCCATGGTTTAATGATGTTTTCGTATTATCTTTGTGTGTCGCTTGGATCATATTGATGTATTTTTAGCATATATTCAGACTATCTCCACGCAAATGCATGTTCTGATATAGTGGTTTTTTTATCCACTCCATGATCTTGCCACAAAACTGTTGCGGTTATAACAACCTCATCAGAGGACGGCGTATTTGGATTAGGGTCTTGCGAAGCGTTTGCAACAGTGACGGTTCTTGTGAACTTGGATGCCGAACCAGAAACGTACCCATATACCCCTGTCGTGGAATCAAATAAAAGAACACAATCCGAACCAGCGCACGAAATTATTTCGTCGGCGAAAGAATCAACTCTGCAATATGGCCCTCCCCCATCACCGTCACCGGGACACGATGGATTTGCAGGGGGCCAATCAAGCCAACCCGGATCGCCCGCATTGAACTTTGTCGCAATTTTGTATTTTACAAAATCAATCGCGTCTTCCGCGAGATACAGCGCAGTAACTTTGTTTTTTGCATCAAATGCCGCACTTATGTTTTTAGCGAGGATGGTAAGTGGAGCAACCACAGCCATTAACAAAATCGATATCGCAACAAGTGTTTCCACAAGAGTAAATCCTTTTTTGCTGTAAATCTTTTTACTCATTTTTAAATTTAAAAAAAATCATATATGTATTTTCTCTCACTCTATTATTTTGGAGACCGTTGTGTCACCGATGTATAGATGGTGAAATTTGATTGGGTTTTAACATCCATGCCCGCAATTCCCTGCACTACAATATTAACACGGGGCTGTTCCAGTCCTACTCCTTCGGCACCTATGACGTAAAATTTAAGATTAGTGATATTGATTTCGGGAGAAGTCAGATAATCTGACCAGGAGAGCCCTCCGACACCACTAGCATCACCGAACATTATTCGCCCCCTACCACTACCTGGATCCACTACCAACCAATATGCAGCAAGAGCACTTGTCTCACTCCATTGAAATGATATGGATGAATTATCAAGCGAGGTGGATGACGAACAATCACGCGGGACAGGCGGTATGGCCAAATCTGCGTATGCATCCTCGCCCGCACATCGATAATAGTATCCCGTCCTCAATTTTCGCGCCATGTCTTCAACCGCAACGCTCAAATTATCAATGGCGATTCTGGTTGCACTGGCTTTCTTGCTCAAGTCAGCAAGGGTAAGAAATGCGGAGGTGGTAATAAAAACAACAACAATAAACAGTGACATCGAAACAATGAGTTCAACGAGAGTAAATCCCGTACGAGAGTCAGTTATTTTTCTCCTGAAGTTTTTTTTCACTGATTGAGTGTCAAATTGCGTTCTCTCGTATGGGATAAACCCCCGCTCGCGTTCATTATTGAAAAAAGTTTTTTTCTGGTTATATTTCACGATTTTCAAAATACATCATTAATTATTCGGCACTGAAACACTTCCAAAAGGAGTTATGTTGATACTCTTTGTTGTTCCGCTTGGAGAAGTAAGTTCTATGCGCACGTTATCTTGAAGCCTGCTCACACCACCATCCAAAATATTACTACAGCTACTTCCTTGTTTTTTTCTCATACCCATCCACGCATTGGGAGATGGTCTTCTAAATGTCGTGCTCAAGCACTCGACTTTACACTTATCAGAGTTACCATCATCTTTCACGCGACACAAACCACTAAGAGCATATCCGGGTTTCACGGTGTAAGTACTGATAACAGTATCATCTGTATCAATATACATATAATCTTTATTGGTATCTTCAAAAAAGAGAAATTCGTTGGGTTTATTTATATCAAAATGAACACCATAGGGGATGTCGAAGTTACCTGAACCCGCAAATGTTTCTTTTGCGCTTATCCCATAGCTCTGCGCTTCACGTATAGTTAGGGCAATATCGAGTGTCAAATTATCAAAATCACTTTTATCTGAATATGATAGGTAGTCAGGAATAATGATTGCGAGTATTGAGACCATAATAAAAAACACAACGAGAAGCTCGATGAGTGTAAATCCTCCTTTTTTAAACAACCCCTTTTTGCGTTTTAAAAACATGATTACTTTTTAAATAAAAATCTTTTCCTATCTCTATAGTTTAGAACAATACGAACCCTAAATCAAAGAGGTTGATGTTGAAAAAGAATATGAGAATAGTTCCCAGAATCAAAAATGGGCCGAAAGGAATTTCACTTTTCATTCCAAATTTCGAGCGAAATCGCTTAGCAAAAGAAAGCTTGCTTAAAACAACGAGCATAAGCCCTACAATCGCTCCCATCCAAAATCCGAGAATAATTGCCGAACCACCCTTGATGAGCCCAAGAAACCACCCAATTCCAAGGGCAAGTTTCGCATCGCCAAGCCCCATCCACCTTCCTTGTGAGAAATACCACAGCGCGGCAAAAGGAAGAGCGAACAAAGGTCCCGCAAGTAAATCCCATGAGTGAGGTGCGTGTAATATATTTCCGAAACCTGCGCTTACGACAAGGTACACAAGCGCAAGACCAGAAAAAATAAACACAGGGAAGTCAGGGATAATTTTATGGCGAAGGTCGTAGATGGAGATTACTATGAGAAGGCTCCAGATGAGTAGATAGTAGATAGTAGATAGTAGATAGTGGGCGTCAAAACCTGTAACCTGTAACTTATAACTTGTAACTAGAAACAAAAGCCCTGTTGTTAATTCAATAAGTGGATACTGAAAAGAAATCTTGCTTCCACAACCGGCGCATTTTCCACGAAGCACAAAAAAACTTACTATTGGCACAAGCTCATACCATGAAAGTTTCTTATTGCACGAGGGACAAAATGATCTGCCAGAAAAAAATGACACGCCGGTGTTATAGCGAAGAATCACCACATTGAGAAAACTGCCAACAATAGTTCCGAGAATAAAAAAAATGGTGTAAAAAAACACGTTCATATATGTATAATACCACAGTTCATACCATTTAAATTATCAATGTTTTATCAAGGTTCGTTCTATCAACAAAGAAACAGAGAATGCAAAGGAAAGTCCTTTGTAGAAGTGGGGGTTTTTTGTTATTAGAAAGGGGGTCAGGAAAGGGGGGAAAGGTCAGGAAAGGGGGAAAGGGGGTCAGAAAGGGGGTCAGTCAGAAAAATAAGAAATAAGAAATAAGGGAAATAAGGGGGTCAGAATAAGGGAATAAGAATAAGAATAAGGGGGTCAGGTACCCTTTTGGGGCCTCCATGGCGAGCGGATGGTAGCTTCGAGTCTAAATTTTTTTATCACTTTTACAGTCCATGTATCTGTACCCAACGGTTTCCCCCTTACGACAGATGCTCTAATATTTTCTTCTTCCTCTTTGGGTTGCGGAGTATTTACAAACAAAAGATAATCTTCGGGTTCTGATATCGGCCACGCTGACAAAAGCTTCTTTTTTCTTGTGTCCCTTGAAAGCCTGCGCGCCAAACTACAGAAACCCCAGTTCTCTGCTTTTTTAACAAGCTTTGCACGAAGGGCATTTCGCTCCACATAGCGAATGACAGAAAGAAGATGGTTGTCTTCTTGTATCAAAAAAGATTTGTACCTTCCTTGATAGAGGTGCCCCGTTCCCTTTGTATTGTTTATTTGATGCCAGCGTTGCGTATGAGTGAGTGTGAGCCATTGCATGAATTTACCCATATCACCATCATTTCTTGGGTACAGTACGAGGTGAAAATGATTTGGCATAAGGCAATACGCGAGAATTCTCATAGAAAACTTTTCTTGAGCTTCTTCTAAAACATTCTCGAACAAAATGTAATCCTTTTCTGTAAAGAAAATTGGGAGTCGAGCGTTGGCACGATTTATGACATGATAACAATGATTGCCAATGTCGGTACGAGTGATGCGAGGCATGAATTTAGTATATCAGAACCAAAAGAAAAGGGTACCTGACCCCCTTATCTGACCCCCTTATCCCTGCGAGATTGGATCCAACCAGAATTCGATTTTAATAATTAGGGTTTACAAAGGAAAGTCCTTTGTGCCCCATAATTAGGGTTTACAAAGGAAAGTCCTTTGTGCCCCATCAAAAAACCACCCGCTCGGGTGGTTTTTTGTGGAATTTGAAAATTACTAGATTAACAACTAACGTCGGTTGCTGTGTTGTCGAGACCAGCAGCGGCATTAACCTGCCCTTTCCCTGTAGAATCTACACAAAAGAAAGAGCCGCCCTTTAAGGCAACTTCGGCGGCATATGCATTAGCAGTCGCGTTACAAGAAGCAGTCGCAGGTACTGTGGTAACAGTATCGTCAACACCAACAACAGCGGTGCTAAGCGCGTTCTTTGCAGCTGCTAAAACAAGTGCGTTGACTCCACTTACACCGCCAGCTAAACCAGCAGGATCACAGACATTTGTCGCCGCAGTACCCCCATCATAGCTATTACCATTACTGTCGTAGAAAAGTTCCGCTTGAGCACGAGCCCCGGACATTTGAGCTTTTCCTGCAGCGTCTGAACCTTTTGTTCGCGCGGTGTTGAGCGATGCCAACACAACTGACGCGAGAATACCAATAATGGCGATAACGACCAAAAGTTCGATCAATGTAAAACCTCGTTTTTTCATTTGTTTCTTATTCTAAATAATAAACTTTAATAATATATAACCAACCTTATTGCGCTTATCGTGCTTAGAGGAAAATTCGACCAAAAGATAACACGAAAGCGCTTGTTTCTAGGCTGTAGTAATTATATATCATCAAAAAATCAAGGAAATAGCGGGTGTGGATAAGTGAGGGTCGTAAAACGTGTAATTTACAAGGGTCCGACCTTGGGAGCCTTAAGGCCTGCCTGCCGGTAGGCAGGGTCGGACCTTTGGCTTATAAGCTTCTTGATTTAAAACCTTTTGAAGCTACTGAAGCTCTGGAAGCTAGAAGCTAATTTATCCCTCCCGCGATGTCGTAGATCGGGATAAGGACCGCGGCAAGGACAATCCCGACACCAAGACCCAAAAATACCATCAATATTGGCTCAATAAGACTAATAAGCGTTTCAACCGATGTGTCCACCTCGCGGCGATAGAATTTCGCAAGTTTTTGGAGAATATTCGCGACTTGCCCCGTCTCCTCACCCACCTTGATCATCTGGATCATAATTGCCGGGATTTCTTTATACCCCACCAGCGCGGACGACATCGTGTTCCCTGTTTTGATCGCGTCCGCGGCGTCTTCAAGGATTTTTTTGTATATGTCGTTTCCAACGACGTTCGCGCTGATCTCTATCGATTTGATCATCGGGATCCCGCTTGAAAGCATGGTGTACATATTGTCTGAAATACGCGCGAGGTAAATTTTCCTAAAAAGATCACCGAAGAGCGGGAGCTTTAATTTGATCGCGGAAAATGAAATGACCCCCGCTTTGCTATATCGCCACACTGCCACTCCTGCCATAATAAGCACTACGAGAAAAAATAATCCGTAGTTTACCATGAAATCGCTTATGCCTATAATAATTTTTGTATACACAGGAAGCTCTTGGCCTCCTGCCTTAAGCATATCGGCTAGTTGTGGCACGATCTTAGTCATCAGAAGAACCATGATCACAATAAAGACCATGAACACGAATGCCGGGTACGCCAATGCTCCGCGGACCTTTGAGGTTAGTTCGTAGGTCCGCTCGAGATAGTCGGCGAGATATGCAAATGTTTCGCTCAATTTTCCCGACTCCTCTCCGGAGCGAACCATGTTCACATAAAAACCGGAGAACACGCTCGGATGCTTATTGAGCGCCTGTGATATCGACATTCCGCTCTGGAGGTCATCTCCAATTTCAGAAAGTTTTTTCCTCATCAGGGGATTCTCCAATTCGACAGAGAGAAGCTTGAACGACCGCAAGGCGGACACTTGAGATTCAAAAAGT
>JAUSHB010000003.1 GCA_030648955.1 bacterium | reverse complement strand
GACCTCGATAGAAGCGAGGCAGTTTATCCGTTAGCTTACGAGAGCAAAAATTTTAGGGCGCTCTTGAATATGTCACGCCCGTTCCAGTTTTTCCAACTTGCTGTATCTTCCCCTCTTTCACGAGCGCAGAGAGATATCGCGGTGCCGTTGCATCAGAGACATGCAAAAGTTTCTCCACCTCGTCGGTCGTGATTTTGTTTTTCGGGTTCAGTGCGGCCATTATCTTGTCGCGCTTCTTTCGCTTGCGGTCTTGAATTGCAATCCGAGCTTTGCCGAGGAATTCGCGGGCGGTGTGCAGAATGCCGGTTTGCACGATGACCGGTGCTGGTGCGCTTGCCGCCGCAGACGGCGGCTCGGGAGCCGCAGTTGGCTTTTCAGCAGCGGGTTCAATCGGGTCAGATTCTGGCTCGATCGGCTCATTTGGTGGGATTTGAGCGACCTGATTTTCTTGACGGTCATCCGTCGTAGAAAATGGAAGTGGCCCTTGTGGCCCCGTTGGGGTTGTGGGTTGCGTGCCCGTCGTAGCCTCGGCGGAGACGGGAGCCGTTTCTGGTACTGGTACCGCTTCCACGGGAGCAGGAGATGGTTCAGGAGCCACTTGCACAGGTTCAGGCGGAGGAGTTTCTGTAGGGACTTCAACAGCCGGGCTCGGCGATTCTACGATGGGTTGTAGCGCGTCTGGGGTAACGGTTTCTTCTGGTGGCATAAGTTGATTCTAACCTATAGCCGAGCCCTGCTTCGGGCAAATGGCTCAACGGGTTGAGTTATTCGCCCTTCGGAGTGTAGAAGACGCCTTGTCCGATGATGCCGTGTTGGGTGAGCTTTCCTTCTTTTTCTAACTCGTCCAAATACCGCTCGGCGGTTGCGTTAGATACTCCGGCTAGTTTTTCCACATCGTTGTTCTGAATTTTTCCGTGCTCTTGCACAAACGCGATAATCTTCTCCTTATTCTGGGATTTCTGCTCTATCTGCTTGGCGATAAATCCCGTAGTCGCGTTTCGGCGAGCGATATACATTCCGAGCGCAATGCCGATAATAGCGACAAGGATTAAGACGGCGTAGTTCATTGAAATATTGTACTACAGCAAATTCCTGCCCAGTCTTTCGTTAATCAATTATGAGCAGGTTCTTAACGAATATTCAATTTTTGCATTCGCTTTCTCAGTGCGTCTACGCCGCCTTCAAGAATACCCACAATATCATTCCGAATTTGTTTATCTTCAATTCCGCCATTGTGGTAGGTGATGGCGTTGCTTTTGTTTTCTGCCACGACTACATTTTCGGAATCGCTCAGCAGTAGCAAATTGGGACTATGTGTTGCCACTATCACTTGACGCCTTTCTCTTTGATCCAAGATGAGCTTTTTTAAGTCATTAGAAATTCCAGATACGTCAATGTCATTTTCTGGTTGGTCAATGATTATAGGGTACCCACTTTTGGACAGATTGAAAATTAGATCTAGAAGCGCCATCGCTTTCTGTCCGCCAGTCATGTTCTCAAAATCCACCACCCCGTCATCGTTTTTATATTTAACGGACTTTGTGAAATCGATGTCGTATCTACAACTCAGCAGCGTCACAAGCGCACCTTCCTTATCGCCACCTGCAGTTTTTAACTTGGCGGTATCTGCATCGGCGATGATGTCTTCGATGATCTTAACGAGCTCGTCTTTTTTAAAATTTCTCTTTTCGGTAATGAACTTCCTAAACCTCTCGCCAGAACGTCCGTCAATATACACGTCAAAAAATCCACTTCTATAAGCACCGATGTCATAACTGACCGTGAAATCAAAAGTTATGAACGTAAAATTACTAAACTCATCTTTTAGCGTTTGGACTATGGCTTCAATTTTCTCCTTAAAAGATAGGTATAGGTCTACAACCTCAGTGATAAGCAAGAACCTTTTCTCCTGGGATTCTTGAACAAATTTATTTAGTCTTTCGACCTCTTTTTTCTCGCTATCCAGTTTATTGATTTCCTTTAGAATTTTTTCTATGGT
Organism: bacterium; assembly: GCA_030648955.1. NCBI lineage: Bacteria > bacterium. The sequence continues at coordinate 4,399 of JAUSHB010000003.1, read as the reverse complement.
TTTATTTTGTTGTAGCTTATCGTTTATTGGCTTTAGGTTTTTGTCGGCGACATCTTTCGCCTCCTTCTTGGTTTTGATCTTTTTTTCTAATTCAGTCAACAAGCTACCGAGGTATTCTTTAATCTTTTGGTTAGAAAGTTGTTTAATGTGTTTTTCTACTAGCTCCAGTGTTGTCTGCGACAGCCCAAAGAAAGCCTCATCGTCAACCGTGATGAAACTCGCATCGCTAGCGCGATTGATATTCTTTATAATTTGTGCGTCTTGTTCCAACAGTTTAATCTCTGCGTCAAGCGATTCAATTTCAGACGAAAACTTTGTTTGATTTTCAATATCTGTGTCGGATATATCAATTTTCCCAAACTTACTGATTTCTTGTTGCTTGGTTTTTATTGCTTTATCTTTATCCTCTACTTTTCCAAGTGGTTTTAATTGGTCAGTAGTTTCTACGACCTGTCTGTGTTCGCTTAGTATTTCTTTAACCCTAGAATTTATTTTTAGTTCTATCGAATCAACAGTTTCATTTTTACTTACGTCAGCATTTTTAAACAGTTCATTATTAAACAAACGTGCTTTGAGCATGCTATCTCGCTCACCGTATTTTTCACCGTCCTCATAAGTGATCGTCGATAGATAGTTCTGAGGGATATATTCAACAAACTTACTTTCAGATGAGCCATCGCACCAACAAACTTTAAATTCATCTAGCTTCTTGATTTCCTTAACCTCTTTCCCAAGTACATCAAAAACAATATGTTTAAGCAAAACAGATTTTCCAGCTCCTCGCTTGCCGATAACTGAGTTTATATCCTTATTAAAATAAGTTATATTTTTCTCACCATTCAGTTTGTATTCCACTCTATCGATAAAACGTTCCGGTGATGAATTTTTATCTTCAGACGGGTTTCTTTCTTGAATCAAAACCCTATTTTCATAATCAACCACCACTTGTCTTAGCGTCTCAAAACTGGCTGCTCCCTTAATCCAAGTAAAACAATGCCCGAGGTCTTTAGGGCTGGTGTTTGAAAAATCAAATTTTACGACACCATCCCCCTCTCTAGTTTGTTTAATGCTGTGCGCATCACTGCAGTGAAGTAAGCGGCTGTTTGCCGACTGGCTATTTAATGAGGCAATATTTTTGTTTGCTTGTTCCGCATTTGGTGAGGCTGAAAAGACAACATGGGCACTATTGATTATGTCTTTCTTATCTGCGGGAGATCCAGTCCATCTGAATTCTTCCCATTCAGATTTCCCAATAGCTTTTATATATTTATCCTTTAGGTACGTGTTCGGCTCCTTTATTTCTCCTAGACATTCTTTGAGTTTATCCAGACTATAACTGATATTGCTGAATCCGATCTCAAAATGATTGTCGTTTTCTCTTTTACCCGCTGGCGTGGCGTCGTATATGTGCTTACCAAGATCAATTAGGCTTTCCTTTGTAACAACACCACCCCAAGTGGTGCCGTTTACATCATTCTCATCGAGATTGCACGATGATCTAAAGCAAGACAAAAACTGTGCTTCTATGGTATCAATGTCGAGAACATTTTGCTCAGCAAAAATAACATGATAGTTAATCTTTTTTAATTGATCTGTACCAACAAATTCTTTTAATCTGAACTCCACGACAGGCAAAATCAGATCTATATTTTTCAGCCTACCAGCATTTTTGTATTCTATTACCTTTTTATAGCCATTTAGAAACAGATAGTCATTAATACCGATTACTTTTATATCTTTGGGCAACGCCTCTAGGCCATTAATAAAATTATCCCACTTTTCTTCTTCTGTTGCACCAGCGTACTCTGATGTGTGAGAAAATGGTGTATGAACGTGCAAGTCCCATTTACTCCATTCAGACCCTCGGTTGTTTTGCTGGTCTTCCATCATAAGTTTATTTACCAGATTTAGTCCGGTTATCGTCCTTGCACAGCATCTGACAATTCGCCGCGGTCGTTTTACCGCCCTCATGCCACGGGGTAATGTGATCAGCTTCCATTTCTTCTATCTCGAAATGTTCCGTGCATTTTACGCAGATTCCTTTCTGTCTCTCGTACGCCTCACGCTTCATTTTGTCGTTAAATGCTCGGATTGAAAGGTGTCTTTCTTGGCGTGTTAGTACATACGGATAAATACCAGTCTTGTTGCTGACATCCTCGTCTTGCATTAATTTTGAAATCTCGTCTTCGAGTTTAGTGGGATTAAGCTTCTTGTCTTTGAATTGATTGTACAGCTCTCCCCAATTCACGCTTGCCATTTCTTTGCGATAGTTTGGAAAAGTGTTTTGTACCCACTCAATCACACTCTGGAAGTATTCCCACAATGCGTTCGCATTCTCATCGTGCTGATGCTTAGACATGTACTCCGCAGGGTTTTCTTCACCGTAGTCTCGTGCAGATATCCATTTCAACGCTTTTTCTAAATATTCTTGGCGAATAGGTGATCCTTTTACATAATCTTGACCAATGCGATACGCAGGAGCGCCGCTTTTAGAAAACCAACGCTTCGCGTCGGTGAGCCATTCTCCGGTATAGTTTGCATTGCGTAGTTCTTGCGGTGTTAAAATTTCGCCAGCAGTGTTGATTATTTCAAACCATTCAAGTCGCTCTTTGTCGCTTCCTGTACAGATATATACCTGCAATGGGTATTCGAAGATATATTCCTGTTCTGTCTTGTTTAAACTATGAAAATATTTTTCATCAATGCTGAAATCGCCATTTATATATTGGCAAATTGAGAGTGTGCGCTGCTGACCGTCAATCACTTCAAAAGTATCTTTGTCTGTTTTGAGCCAATACATCGTATTCAGTGGGAAGTATGCATCGCCGTCTGGATAGCCCCGCAGAATGGTTTTGATAACCTGATTACGCTGTTCTGGCTTATACACGAATTCACGCTGATACTTTGGGCGGATATCGAGATTTCCGCCATACGCAATAACACCCTCCTCGTCACTATCCTTGTATCCGTTGAATACCTCGCGTACTTTGATGTTGTTCAGTTCGATTTTCATATTATTTTTTCCTAATTACAATTCTGTCGTAAATTCGTCGCCATGTATCACCATCGGGAAGTGCAAAGCGCTCGTTTGCCGCTTGTCGCATATATCCGTTACGGTCTTTATATCGGTAGACCAAACCATCTTTTGTTTTGATGGGTCCTGATAAATTACTACTCGACCCTACAATTTCAAATTGATCAGGGTTGTATTTATCTAGAAATGAAATTGGCACGCCCATCTCGCCGTCATAGTCAACAGGTATATCAGTAACCTTGCTAACTTCTAGTGCATCATAATTTGCGTACTTAGGATATTCTTTTGGGGAATATTTTTTATAGAGGGTTAAGGACTCATGTCGCTTCGCTACATCAAGATTCGTATACCATCCGACATTACCAAACCCTTTTATTGACCCGTCCGGCTGTATAAATTCCTTTACCTTTTCGTATCCTGACCAGATTTTATTCTTTTGCATTAGTTCAAAAATATCCACGTAAGTTCTTGCATTGTCATTGCCGATAATCAAAAACCGCTTCTTATATTCGACTAACTGGTTTACATATTCCCGAAACAGCGAAAACGGTGGGTTAGTTACCACAATATCCGCTTGCTTAAGTAATTCTGTGCTTTCTGGGCTTCTGAAATCTCCTTCACCATCTAGCGGTGCCCATTCATTGTTTTTGTTCGCTTTTAGCTGTTCGGCAACGTCTTTCAAATCAAACGCACCGTCGTCGTCCAGATCCCCAACATCGTTGATAATTAATTTGTTTGCATTCACTTTTGGACGACCTTTTTGCGGTTCCAGCGTTTTATCATCACCAAATAACCCAAGTTGTGTGTTTGCTATCGGGGATGGCTTATAGCTAGTTGCGATAAGTCTTTTCAATCCGAGCGCTTTGAAATTGGCGGCAAAGTATTTAAAAAAATTGCTCTCAAAGGGGTCGTCGCAGTTGCAATACACCACCTTGCCGCCAAATTGATCTTTGTAATGTTTAAGTTCCTTCTCAATATCAGCGAGTTGCGTATAAAACTCATCATTCTTCACTTTGGCTGCCCGATGAAAGTTTGAATTTGAGGATTTGGTTGCCATATCTTAATTATGGTCCAATTATAACCCAAAAACCCTCGCCCTGCCGCTCCATTCCTTTTCCAAAGAAATCCCCCCCCGCCAAAAAACAAAGCATAGAGAGCGGCAGGGCTCGGGGCCGCCGTCCGCGGCGGCGAGCCCGCGAGTCTGCGAGCGGGCGAGTAATCATTGGTGCTGGGCGAAATAGGTTCGAGCGCGGTAGTATAGAGCCACCAAACAAGGGACTAATCCCATTTTCGGGAAATCCCGTTTAGCATCAGCAATGAAAGCCCATTGATTTTGGGCGGTTCCGCGCGCTTCGCGCGCGTGGG
>JAUSHB010000002.1 GCA_030648955.1 bacterium | reverse complement strand
ACAACGTTTTACTTTTTGGCTAGGAGGAGGTCGTAGTTGTAAAACTTGGCAACTTTCTTGATGTTATTCATTTTTTCGCGTAAAGTAACCATATACTCTTTATCCTCGAGCACTGTTATAAGACCGGACAGTGCCTGACCCTAGAAATAAAAATATCCCGATGAGAAATACTCAGCGGGGTATTTTTATTTTATGAGTATTGTACATCGGTAATCGAACAGGAAGGGGGTCGGGGAAACATCTGTTTCCCCGTGGAGGAAGGATTGGGAAAACCGCGGGCGACCTATTTCACTTCACCGTATTCGGTGTTAGTGAAATAGAAGTACTCTTGTGGTGTTTCCCAGGAGTGAGATAGCGAAGCGTCCCGATAAGCACCCCAATAAAAAATGTATTACCAATTCCACCAAGAGGATCTTTGTAATCAGATCAGGAAAAAGATTAACGAGATTAAGGAACAAGTATTAAAAAACAGGAATCATAATTAATTCGTGCCGCCTGAATTCAAGGTTACGGGTTATTGACAAAAGAACGTGATAGGGTAACGTATAGTATAGATTGTCAACATTGGAGGATTAATGAATGAACCTGATAAACGTCGCCCTTATTCTGGTTAGTGTTTATATTTTTACCACAGCAATCGCCAGTATATTTTGGTTTCCCTTGCCATTTTTCACAAAAATGCAAGGCGCGGAAGTTATCGAAGGAAGGGTTAGTTCAATCAAACAACTTTCTTTAGGTGTTATGGAAATCGGACTTACACAAGGACTGATACCTCCAGGAGTAAAAGTTCTTGGAATGAGTAGCATAGAAGGGTCGGTCACTTTTTTTGTACATTGCCGTGGGGAAGTTCCATTTGTGGTTAATCAGCTCGTTTCCGTAAAAACAAAAAATCGATTCTACCTCTTTCATAACCGATCTCTCAATTGGGTGCAAGACTGGCATCAAGTAAAACGGATTGTTCCGGGTGGGAAGATACAAATTTTATCTCTATAGAAAGTTCAACAGAGGGTCCTCTCAACAGAGGACCCCTTTCTATTGCGAGTGAATAAGGGGCAGGTATACTTTGTGACGGCATTCAGTGTTAAAGATCAATAATTTTTATCTAGGCTGTAAAATCAGTTCAAACTTTGATATGCTTTGTGGTATGGAATCTTTGGATGTGTCTATTGAGGGTAAGGATAATCCCGATAATATTGAATTGATGGCAAATTATGAGGGTAATGACGCGGTGCTTTTTATTGAACGATTACGGAATCCTAACATAAAAAAACAATTAATTAATCTTTTTCAGAATGCGTATGAGGCTCGAGATGCTACCGGGAGACTTGTTTCAGAGGTTGTGGTTGATGAAATCACAACGAAACCCGTAAAAGATACTAACGGGAAAATGATGATAAAAAAGAGTATTTTTATCCCTATCACGCGAGAAGAAATTGAAAAGAATATTGATGCGAAGTTAGATGAGGTTGAAAAAATAACCAAAATAACTTTTTCTGGTCAAGAACCAGGGCAAAACACTGTTGATTTAAATTGGAGATTGCCCAATAGCGAGAAACCAACAGTTAAACAGTTGTCGATAATCGAGGCCCATGAAAAAGGTCACGTCGTCAGAGATTTCCCGCATTTCGGTCGAATAGATCCAATAGCAGAATATTTTGCTAAAGGGTTTGATTCATCTGCGATTTTGTATCGAGAAGAGGATTATAAACAGGAATTACCCATGTTGGGTGATGTGACATATGAAAAGGCAAAAGAAGACCTCTTTATGTACTTATTTTCTTCCGAAGAACTAGCTGAAAGGATGTCTCAGCTTAAAAATTATTTCGGCATGAAAGGGGAGGAACTGTTTACAAAAGAGCATCTGCATTATGCGAAAGAGCATTATGTCCAAGATACTGGAATGAATAACAGGATGAATTTTTTCTTTCAAGCAATAACGCCCGGAAAGGAAGATGACTTTATTTATATTATAAATACTTCGGGGATATAAAAGGTGAGTTCTCAGAATCTTTGATTTTATTTGTAAACAACACCCAGCGTTAATTTTCTCTTGGCTAAATTACCTGATAACGTGGACAATCAATACTGTTGACGACATGACATCATTTTTTGAAAAAACAAAAATTTTCTATCAACAATACGAGCGGTATCTTTCCGCTCTCGCGCTTTTAACCGGATTTATCGTTGATAACATCACCTTAAGGAACGCAGACCTTCTTTTAGGGAATCTTGTGCTTTTTTCTTATTTAATAATCGCTGGTGGAGGAATTGCATTTGCGCAACTGTATAAAAGTGGGCGGGTATCTTCACGGTGGTTTCAAAATATTGCACCCCTGTTTCCACTTCTTATACAATTTTCTTTTGGCGCCCTGTTTAGCGGCTACTTCGTTTTTTATTCCCTAAGCGGATCGCTTACCGGGAGTCTTTTGTTCCTCATCCTCATTCTCGCGCTTCTCATAGGGAATGAATTTTTCCGAACACAGTATCAAAAACTTGTTTTCCAGATAAGTGTTTTTTACGCGGCATTGTTTTCGTTTGTCATCTTTTTCATCCCCATACTTACTAGCACCATGGGCGTGCAAGTATTTCTTCTAAGCGGAGGGATAAGTCTTTTGTTGATTGCAATCTTGATATATGGGCTTTTTCGCATTACTTCTATTCGCGCAACAGAATCGAAGACCGCGCTTTTTAAAAGTATTGGCGGTATTTTTATCTTTATCAACATACTATATTTTGCGAATATAATCCCCCCCATTCCGCTTTCACTTAAAGATATAGGCGTATATCACAACATTAAGAAGGGGGAAGGAGGCGGGTATCTTGTTTACAGAGAAAAGTCCCAACTGAAAATTTTAGAAGCGTGGAATACCACAATCCATCGTGTCCCCAACGAACGGATATATGTGTACAGTTCCGTATTTGCGCCGACAGATTTAAACACGCAAATTTTTCACCGCTGGCAATACTTTGACGAAATAAAGAAGAAGTGGATAATACAAAACGATATTCCTTTTCCCATTACTGGCGGGAGAGATGAGGGGTATCGCGGGTATTCGTTTAAGGACGGTGTATTTCGCGGGGAATGGCGTGTTGATGTTGTGACCGCGCGTGGCCAGATTGTGGGGAGGGTTAATTTTACTATTTTTGCAGCTGAATATCCTCCCGTTCTTTTTGTGGAAAAAAAATAACAAGAAGGTGGTACAATATACATATGGAGCGCACAAGCCACACATTTCCTTTTGTTTTGCTAGTAACATATCTAATTCTTTTTATTACATTAGCATTTAATGTTTTAGATAGACCCACGTGGTGGGTTGAAAATGCGACCGTGTGGATCATTGTCGGCGTGCTCGGTATTTTGTACTGGCGGGGAATCCGATTTTCCAACACCGCATACGCGCTTATGAGCGTGCTCATTTTTCTCCATACCATTGGCGGGCATTACACATTCGCAAAAGTTCCTTTTGATTGGGTTACTGACACGTTTGGATTTGAACGCAACCACTTTGACCGTATCGCGCATTTTTCGGTGGGGTTTTATGCATATGCTGTCGCGGAATGGCTCTGGGTTAAGGGACTTGTAAATACCCGCTTCATACTTTTCACCTATCCAGTATTTGTGATCGCGACCGTTGCCGCGGGGTACGAACTCATTGAATGGATATTTGCAATCAGCACGAATCCTGAAGCAGGGCTTGCGTATCTCGGAAGCCAAGGTGATGTTTGGGATGCGCAAAAAGATATGCTTGCGGATACGCTCGGGGCGTTAGTCGCAACAGTATTATTTTTCTTACTTCATAAAAAAAACAGAACAGATTCTACAATTAACTAGCGGTAATTTTTATATGAAAAAGATCACACTATCAACCATATTCATATTATTACTTAACATATTGACTTTGTTTCTTTTTCCACAATTAATTTTTGCACAACAAAAAAATGTTGTTGCTCCGACATCGATAGCAGATATTGAGGCACTCCTCAAGATTGTCCAAACACTCACTGCCCAAGTGGAAGCACTCAAAGAAAAAATCGAAGTAGTTCGACAATCTCAATTCACTGGCAGCGAAGTTTTGGGAACCGTTGACATTAACGTGGCGATACTTATGCGTCAGCTTGGAATCGGTATGAGCGGGAACGATGTCAGAGTTATTCAGGAGATTCTTGCAAAAGATCCGACACTTTATCCCGAGGGTCTTATTACCGGATATTTTGGTTCCGCTACTTTTCGGGCGGTTCAGAGATTTCAGAGAAAGAATGATCTCGATCCCGTAGGAACCGTCGGTCCCAAAACCCTTGCAAAATTAAATGGAATTATAGTAATGAAACAGAATGTTGCTCTTATCACACAACCAGTTGCATCCGAGGGAACATATCCCCCAGCTTCTAGTTCTACTCAAATCACCACTTCTGTCGACCCTATTCCCATGAATCCTACTGTTGTGGTTGGTGTCGCATCAACCACAAATACTTTAAATGAAACGACACAATCTTCGGTTGAGCTACCCAGTGATACTACGACGCTAAGCACACCAACTTCAGAGCAACAAACACTACTTCCCGACGTTACTTCTCCCGTGATTACAGTAACTACAGCTCTTTCGAGTGCAACGTCAAGCCAAATAATTTCAATTCAGGGTAGTGCGCACGATCCTCAAATTGCGGGGCAGTCGAGCTCTGGCGTTACCTCGATAACATGGCTACACGGATCCTCAAGCGGAGTTGCTGTTGGAATGAGCAATTGGACTATTGAAAATATAACGCTTGTAATTGGATCGAACACCATTATTCTTGCGGTGCATGATGGGGCGGGAAACACGACGTCACAATCCATTGGAATTATCTATACCCCGCCCACCGTAAGCGCAGTTCCCGATAGTCCTATTGCTCAATATGTGAGGCAGTGCGCATTGACAAAAACGCCTATTCAGAAAAATGTCTTTGGTCTAAGTATTGTTCCTTCATATTCACAGCAATATTTTGATCTCTTGAGTGATTTGGGTGTGAAATGGGTACGCGCTGAATTTTATTGGAGTGAAATCGAACGATCTGATGGTACATACGATTGGACCGCATACGATATCTTTGTAAAAGAAATGAATCGCCGAGGTATTTCGATTCTTGGAGTTATAAATTATATACCCAAATATATCACTACATGGGATATTGCCCGCACCCAATTTGCAAAGTTTTCCGGTGCAGTTGCGGAGCGCTATAAACAGGGGGGAACATTTGCGCAGGCTGAAGGTTGGCAGAGTTATGGTATACAGTATTGGGAAATTTTCAATGAGCCCAATCTTCCCGGCTACGGATGGCTTTCACAAGGACAGGACCCTCGTCAATTTTTGATTGAATATGTTGGGTTGCTTGCCATAGGAAATTCAAATATTCGTGCCATTGATAGTTCTGCGGTTGTAGTTTTGGGGGGACTTTCACCCGAGGGGATGCCGTATAAAGATTTTTTGACGAGCCTTTATGGGTATGGAGCGCAGAAATGTTTTGATGTACTTGCTTTTCATCCTTACGGAAGAGGGGGACGGTTTGCTTCTGTCGCGAGTGAACTTCAAGGGATTGCTTCGACGAATAATGATGTCGGAAAGGAGATTTGGTTTAATGAATATGGAACATCTGATGATAGTATTCGAGACTCGCTTATACAAAAAATGTTTGAAGAAAGAAACACCATCGGAGGATTATTCTGGTTTTCACTTCGAAACCTCAAGTCAATTGGATGGAATTTTGGTCTCGTACAATATAATTTCACAAAAAAACCATCTTATACCCTGTTTAAAGACCTTTTATTAACATCAGGTCCGTAGAAAGCAATTATTTGTTTTTTTTATTACTCAATCTTTATAATCATGACTACCTGGATTATTTACGCACTTCTCTCCGCATTCTTTGCTGCACTCGTCGCGATTTTCGGAAAAATCGGGCTTAAGGGAATTGATGCGACGTTTGCCACAACATTGCGGTCTATTATTATGGCGGCGTTTTTAGTAATAACCTCTCTTGCTTTGGGAAAACTTGATTTCCACACACAACTTGGAGGAAAAGCATTCACATTCATTGCGTTGTCGGGGATTGCCGGCGCACTCTCATGGCTGTTTTATTTCTCCGCGCTGAAAAATGGTCCGGCTTCGGGCGTTGCGGCACTCGATCGTTTGAGTGTCGTGTTTGTGCTCGCTCTCGCACTTCTTTTTCTCGGCGAGCAGTTCACGTGGAAATCATCCATTGGAGCTTTCTTGATCGCCGCGGGGGCGATTCTTATGGTGATACAGTAATGAGGAATTAATAAAAATATGCATAATCACAAAAAAGCATTTGGACTCATTGGACTTCTCATCACACTTGCAATTATTGCGCTTGCGAGCGGGGCGATGTTTTCTTCATTCTCAAAACCAAACAATGGGGGTGAAACTCCGATGGAGCAAGGTCTTTCAGCGATCAATGAAGCAGAAAAAGCAAAGCAGTTACTTGAACAAAGAGGTGATACGTATTCAAACACAGGGGTTCAATCAAACACTCTGCCGTGGGGAGAGGGGAAACACGCAATCGATAATATTGCACTACCAGGTGGGGAAGACGTACTTTTTATTACTGACGCCCTGCCACAGGGAGGCATGGCGATAAAAGACCAAAATTGCACGATTCCTGAAATTCAAACAGTCAATGCTTTCTTGCGTTATCGCGATATTGAAATCCCACTAGGAAAGATTGGTATCCCCAAAACAATTGAAAATACATGGCCGCCGATGACCGTAAATCCAGTAGATACAGGGCTTATAAATGAAAACATTTCATTCACATGGGCGCCGTTGTACCGCTTCGGGGTCAACATCATAGGTGTTGTTGACTACGCGTCAATCAAGGAAGTGGTGCAACCCGCAGTAAGTCGCGATACCATTGGAGCAAAAGATGGTAATTTTGATATAGACAAAGCGTGCTTCCTTAATTACAAGATTAAGTTTTTCAAACTTAGTCCTGATTTCAAAACAATAGAACCAAATGCGCATTATTCTGAAGGGGTGTTTGAAAATATTTTTCAATTGCGCGTGCCTATTGAACCAGGAAGGACATATCAAAATAATTGTACACCGCTTTTTGGTTGCGGATAAAATAAATCAATGAAACTTAACATCCAGTTTTGTAAACAAGATACGAAAATCACGAAGGGCTATGGATACGAGTGGTGAATCATGGTAATCTCAAGAGAAGAATTTAGTCTCGGGAAGTATTATATTCCATAAAAATTAATCTAATGATCAAGAAACTATACATCACCCAAGTACTTGTCCTCCTCGGAGGCGTGCTGTTTTCGTGGTACACGGTGTACGCTGATTTTACTCGCTTCTATAACACCGAAGGAACGCTGTTTAAAATCAAAGACTGCGTGTATCCAAACCCCGTAATCACACCCTGTTTCTATGGAGCGATTGTTTTTCTAGTTGCGTTTGTCTGGGCAATATATGTTCTACGCGATAAACTTTTTTCTTCGCGAGCGGTCAAACAGCAAAGACTCTGGCTCATTCTGCTCGCGGGTACGGCGTTTGGGTGGGTTAATTTCGGGTTCTCACTTTTTAAGTATTATACGAGTGCCGTCGACGTGAAGGTGACATGCTCAGGCATACCGACAGACAACCCGTTTCTTACTCCCTGCTTTTATGGTTCCATGATCTATCTCATTGCATTTCTCATTGCGTGGTTCATAATAAAAAAAGATAAGGATAACAGCACTATCAAACCAGCATCATCTCCACAGCAATAAAGAGTAGTTTATTAAGAACATGGAGACTGTTAAATTTAATTACAAAGAAACATGCGGTGTCCCTTTAAATGACCTTTTGGTGGTGATTGGGTCACTCAAGGGTTATCGAGAGAAACTTCGCATAATTGCGGATACTGGGGGTTATGATGCGCTCGAGTCGTCAATCAATCTTCCTGTTGACGAGGTAATGCATAGCAAAATAGATGAAATCGCTAGAACATTTAAAACACCTTCGCTTAAGTACGTTGTTCATATCGGAATCGGGGGTTCCAGTCTGGGCACGCAGGCAATATATGATGCACTCATGGGAAGCTATGACGCTCTTAATCCTCGTCGATATCCCAAAATAATTTTTGCCGACACCAATGATTCAGGGACAATTAATGTGATCCAAGAATGTATTCGTGGTGTGCAAGGAAAGGAAGAGGTTTTGATACACATGGTGAGCAAATCAGGCATGACCACCGAAACAATAGCAAATTTCGAAATCATCCATGTATTTCTCAAGGAACGTTTTGGGGATGTTAAAGATCGTATTGTGGTAACCACTGACGAGGGTTCAACCTTGTGGGCAGTGGGGGAGAAAGAGGGGTTTACTTGTATCTCAATCCCCAAAATTGTTGGCGGAAGATATTCTGTTGTAAGTGCTGCAGGAATTTTCTCGCTTTCGCTTGTGGGGATTGATACACATGCGTTCCGTGAGGGCGCTTCATTGATGCGCGAGATTTGTCTCGAAGATAACATAGCGGAGAACGTGGCGATAATTTCCGCTTCGGTGCTTTATCATCATTACCAATCAGGAATTTCTATACACAATAATTTTTTATTTGGTCCGGAGCTTGAATCATTGGGTAAATGGTATCGCCAGCTTGCGGGGGAGAGTCTTGGAAAAGAGAAGATTTCTGGAAGTGGTGACATTATACACATTGGTATTATGCCGATTGTTTCCATAGGATCAAACGACCTTCATTCTGTCGCACAACTATATCTTGGCGGACCGAAAGACATATTCACGACATTTGTAAACAGAGAGCATGGGAGCAATAACGCAAAAGTTTCACCAACACCAATTTTTTCTGACCTTTCGCACAGAATTGCAGGAAAAAATTTTACAGAAATAACCAATGCGATTTATGGGGGCGTTCTTGTGGCATATAAAAATCGTGCACTACCGTTTACGGAAGTCATATTTTCCGAAGTATCCGCAAAAACCCTTGGCGCGTTTGTTCAATGGAAGATGCTCGAAACCATGTATCTTGCCCACTTGCTCGGTGTAAATGCGTTTGACCAGCCGAATGTCGAGGAATACAAGGCGGAAACAAGAAAGATACTCGGAGCTAAATAAATGCGTTCTTTATATTATCATGTTCTTTACTGAAGAAATTGACGAGAAGCTACTGTAGTGTGGATAAAAACATTTCTTCTTTGTCTTCTTTGTTGATACAATACCAGCATCAATATCTTTGATTTCTGATTTGGCGCTCTGTGCGCTCCTATGTAGTAACATAGATTAATAATATAGAGTAGAATACAATCATGAAGAAAATTTTATTAATCATCACACTTTTTTTTACCCCCGTATTACTTTTTGCAATGCAAAATGGTTACATAGATTCATTAGTGAATGACCTGGCTCCCAGACTTTCTTTGTGGAGTGGCATCATTATTGCTATTACGGCGAGTGTTATGGTGTTTGTGAATGCACGATCTATGAAAGGGGGAGTTTTTGGAACCGTACTCGGTTACTTCGCTGTCGGGATGATTTTTATTTTAGGAAGTTCCGTGGTTATATCGCTTGATGTTTTTGGAACTGGAGAATTTGTAAGAACTGCGAATAATATCTTGTTTATTCTTGGGTATATTACCATGGCTCTCGCTGCCGACAAATTATCGCGAGTTGCTCAGCAAAAATAATTGAGATAGGGTATTTATTTCACCTAGAAACAACACTATGAACGAAAAAGAACTCTATAAATCACTCATGACCGAGATTATACAAAAGCAATCGGTTATTTTAGGTCCCCAAATCTCTATTCTTAAAGCACGCAACGTACTCTCGATTGTGGTTAGTGATGACGGTCGTGTGACTGACATTAAGGAAGATTCACGAAAAGCTCTGCAGGATTTGGTTGATGAGTACGTAAAACTTTCAGGTCAAATTGTTAAAAACGCTCTCGGGTCAATTTTTTCGAGATATCCTCAAGTGGAAAGGATTACATAAGAAACTTTTTGTACGAACGACTCAATGCAAAACGCTCTAGTCATAATTGTCGGAGGGTTTGTAATCCTAGTGGGGGCTTATTCTTATTGGAAAAGCAAGAAACTTACTCGGGAAATCATTGCAAGTGAGATCGAACTTAAGCGTCGCATGTATGAGATCTCTGTTCTCAAGGAGGTTGGCGATCGCATAGGCTATTCACTCAACGTTCAAAAGATTGTTGATGTAATTACTGGCTCACTCAATCAACTCATTGATTATAGTATCGTTTCCTACATGCTTCTTGAGCCTGGCAAGATTGTGTTTAAGGCTGATCTCCAAGCTCCTGTTTCCCGCGCATTTATTGATGACATTAAAATGCGGATGCGAGATTCTCTTTCTGCGCTCATCGATAAAAAGCTTGACACCATACCCATTGATGAATCTATGACAGGTGCAATTACGGGAGAAACAAGCGAACCCGTACGGTCATTTTTCAACATACCACTGGTCATTGGTGGCAATGTCGTAGGGGTTCTCACCGTTGCTCACACAAAGCCTGGATTGTACCAAGAAGAGGAAATGACAATTCTTTATAAGATTGTTGGCCAAGCGTCACGTGCTGTTACCAAACTTGAAGAAGTTGTTAAAACAGAGGAAGGGAAATTAAACGCCATGGTGGAGAGTATGAGCGATGGCATCGTAATGACCGATAAGGACTATCGTGTCGCGGTGGTGAACCCTGCGGCAAAGACCATGATAGGGCTTCCTGACAAAAACGACATAACAATCTTCGACTTCATAGATCATCTAGAGGGAAAATTTGACATCAGGGGGAAACTTGAAGAAAGTATTGCACTTGGAAAAATATATTCAGCCGACGAAGTGGAGATTGGTGGTGGTTTTTATCAAGTTATTGTTGCTCCCGTGAAAACAAACCAAGGGGGCATTCAAGGTGAAACGGTTGCAGGGGTTGTGATCTTTCATAATGTGACCAAAGAACGTCAGGTAGAAAAAATGCGCGACCAATTTACTTCCATGATTGTCCATGAGTTGAGATCACCTTTGGGAAATATGAAAAAAATAGGAGAAATTATGAAAGGGGAATCTGTTCGACAGGACAAGATTTTATACGACGAATATGTACAGATGTTTTACCAGAGCTCCGCGGATATGCTTAATATTGTGAACGACCTCTTGGATATAGCAAAACTAGAAGCAGGAAAATTTGAAATAAGTAAGAAGAAAGCAAGCATTAAGACAATTACCGAAGACAGTATGAAGCTTTTTGACTCTACATCGCAGAGTGCTAAAATAGAGTTGGGAGGAGTTTTTGGGAAAGACATACCGGGCGAGGTTTTACTTGACCCGTTACGTATTTCTCAAGTATTGGGAAATTTTATTTCAAACGCCATAAAATTTTCTCGCCCGGGAGGTAAAGTGTTTGTACAATTATTTGTGCACCGAAAGGGGCAGCAAGTTGAACATGAGGCGAAGGAATCAGGAATCGTATGGTTTAAAAGCGAGGAAACTAAATTGCCCGATGATTATGAAGACGCGCTTGTTGTCGCCATAACAGACACCGGGGAGGGGATCTCGAAGCAAAACCTAAATAAACTTTTTAACAAATTCGAGCAATTTGGCACCGGCAACAGGGCAGATAAGCCAAAGGGTACAGGATTGGGACTCGTTATTGTAAAAGGTATCATTGAAGCGCATGGCGGAATAGTTGGTGTTGCTTCGGAAGAGGAAATCGGAAGTACGTTTTATTTTACTATAAAACTCTGAGTAATATGCATCTCATCCATCCATATTTTTCACAATAGATGAGAAAATGATGTTATTGTAGAGATTCGAGGTATAATACATCAAGCGGGACATTTCGCTCCCCCAACGCATGTGCCATTCGTGCACGTGCTCTACAGGGCAGATTAATCGTAAAAAAGTGCATGGGTGCTCATGGTTTAGCTACCCAGTGCATTTGCAAGAAATTATGGCAAAAAAAATACTTATCATAGACGATGACAAAATTTTCTCAAAGATCCTCAAGGATGGATTGACGAAGGGGGGTGTTAAGCATGAGGTTACCGTAGCGCACGATGGTGAAGAAGGGCTCGAAAAAGTGAAACAGGAACGACCCGACCTTATTATTCTTGACATGATGATGCCCAAAGTGGGAGGAATCGAGTTTTTAAAAAAAATGAAGTTGTTTAATATAACTCCTCAAATTCCCGTGATCGTTGGTTCACAACTTATGGATGTCGAAAAGATTAGCGAAAGCGTTGAGCTTGGTGTTAAGGGATACATTGTTAAATCAGATTTCAGTCTTGATAATATCATCAAGCAAGTAGAAAATATTTTGAATAAAGAAGGGTAACGGTAAAGAATTATTACCATGACGTACTTGTAAGAAAGTAAGTCCAAGAACGGCTTTTACTATGGGTAAAGCAAGTACTTCTCTCGTTGTTTATCCTAGAAAATTTTATGCGGTGTGGACGAATTATTGCGCCATGTTAAGATGATGCAATGTTAAATGACAGACCAACAGTATCTAAACGAGAAGAGCAAATTCGTCGAAAAGATTTTAAAAAAACGATGAATGTTATCGTCCCTTCGCTCGCCACTTTTGCTATCTTGGGAGGAATTATATGGGTATATGTTCAATCAGGAACGACCGAGAGCGCGTCAGGGAATGAAGTTATTTCACGTTCTGGAATACACCGGCACCCGCATTTGAATATAATCATAAAGGGGGAAGCAGTACCCATTCCCGCGGGGATAGGCCTCTCGGGAGCAGTGCACAACCCGATCCACACTCACGACCCTGACGGCGTCATTCACTTGGAATTCGAGGGGCGTGTGACCGAACAAGACACGACGCTTAAAAAATTCTTTGACGCATGGGGAAAAGATTTTTCAAAAGATTCTTTGTTGGGGTACGGGGCGGGCACGGAAGGGAACGTAACCATGTCGGTGAATGGCAAGGAAAATCTGGAATTTGAAAACTATCACATGAAGGATGGAGATATTGTTGAACTTAAGTTTGAATAACCTAAATTATTTATTAGTGTAATTATAAAAACATGAACGGAGAACTTTTAGATCAGAAAAAAAAGCTTGTGATGACCCTCGTTGCGGTTGGCGTAGTTCTGGCATTGTTTTTGGCCATGAAAACACTTGGGGAAATCAAGGGCTACGGTCTTATTGGAAAGGATATTTCGCCCCAAACTACCATATCTGTTTCTGGAAAAGGGGAAATAATGGTTATTCCCGATATTGCGACAGTTTCTTTCTCGGTCATCACCGAAGGAACCGTTGTTTCTGATGTCCAAGAAAATGCTACAAAAAAGATGAATGCGGCAATCGCGGCTGTTCGCGGTTTTGGTGTTGAAGAGAAAGATATTAAAACAACGGGATACAATATTTCTCCTCGTTATGAATATTCGAAAATCGGCGTTCCGTGTACAGAGTGGGGATGTCCACCGGGGAAGCAGATTCTCACGGGATACCAAGTCTCTCAGAATGTTTCCATCAAGATACGCAAAATTGCCGATGCAGGGAAAATACTTTCCAAACTCGGCGAAACAGGAGTGTCTGATATAAGCGGGCTCACATTCTCAATCGATAAGGAAGATGTCGCAAAAAATGATGCGCGAGGAAAGGCGATAGATGACGCGCAAGCACAAGCAAAGGTTCTTGCAAAACAACTTGGCGTGAGCCTCGTGCGCATCGTGAGCTTTTCCGAATCAGGAAATTACCCGATCTATTACGGAAAAGCAATGGGGTTAGATATGGCGGGCGCACAGGCTAGTGCCCCTGTTCCGGAGATTCCGGCTGGTGAAAATACCATCACATCAAATGTGACAATTACCTACGAGATACGGTAGGCTAGGAAGCGCAGCTTCGCGAACTTCAAAAGCTTCCCCGGATTAAAGCTTCATCGAAACTAGAAATTACCTAAGCTTGTTTATGCTACCCCAGGGCGTTGCATTTCATTGTTGAACTCGGGATACACATGGTTGACTTTTTTACCGAAGGGCGTACTATATAAAAACCGACCCGCAAGGGCGGTTTTTAGTAAGAACAGAAAATATACCATGGCTCTCATTGAATATCTCAAAGAAACAAAAGCAGAACTCAAGCACGTCAGTTGGCCGACGCGAAAGCAGGCGATCTCCTTTACGGTTGTTGTCATCGCTATTTCTGTTTTTACTGCATTATTTCTCGGATTGTTTGATACTATCTTCTCGACACTTTTCAAGTGGCTTCGACTGTTTATTGCTAAATAATTAAGTACCATGTCAAAACAAGAAGGAACTACGGAACGAAATTGGTATGCTATCCACACTTATGTTGGATATGAAAACGCGGTAATGAGGAATCTTAAACAGCGCATTGAGTCACTTGGCATGGAAGACAAAATTTTTAATGTTATTGTTCCCATAGAGAAAAAAATAAAGATCAAGGGTGGAAAGCGCGTCGAGGTGGAGGAGAAAATATATCCGGGATACGTTCTTGTGGATATGATCGTGACCGATGATTCATGGTATGTGGTGCGGAACACACCCCGTGTTACCGGTTTTGTCGGAGCAGGCGTTAACCCGGTCCCGCTTTCCAAAGATGAAGTTGATGCGCTCTTCAAACGTATGAATACGGATACGGTGAAGCACAAAATCGACCTAGATGTAGGAGATCCAGTGGTCATTGTTGACGGTCCGTTTAAGGATTTGGAGGGCAAGATCAGCGAAGTTGATGAGGAGCGAGGAAGGATCAAGGTCTTGGTTTCAATGTTCGGCCGCGAGACACCTGTGGAGCTTGATTTCCTGCAAGTAAAAAAGTCGTAGAAAATAACGAGCCTGCCTGCGCCACGAGCATCGTGGCAGGCAGGCAAAGCAAGTATATTTTCTTGACCCAGCACTCAGTATTCAGTTACAATGAGTTGCAAAAAAGACTAATATAAGTAATATACTGATACACTAATTTATAAATAATACTGAGTGCTGGGTGATGATTTTCAAAACTCGCTACGCTCATTAAGAAAATCTATCAATTATGGCAAAAAAAATAACTAAAAAAATAAAACTGCAGGTTCCGGGAGGCAAAGCAACCCCTGCGCCCCCACTTGGACCTGCATTGGGACAAGCGGGAGTTAATATCGGTGAATTTGTCACGCGTTTTAATGCCGCAACGAAAGATTCGATCGGCGACATTATTCCCGTGCAAATTTCCGTCTACGAAGATCGAACATTTGATTTCGTGACAAAAACTCCACCCGCATCAAATCTTATTCTCAAGGCGGCGGGAGTGGAAAAAGGTTCCGGCACGAATTTGGTAACCAAGGCGGGATCCATCACCAAAGCTCAAGTGAAAGAAATCGCGGAACGAAAAATGAAAGATCTCAATGCGAACGACATTGCCGCGGCATCAAAAATTATTGAAGGAAGTGCGCGAAGTATGGGGATAGAGGTGAAGTAGTGCAACCTCAATCGATTTTTTGAGATATTTTGAAGAATTAAATTCGAACAAAATATCCAAAAGGTGTACTGTTCCTGTAAGGAATTGAAGTCAAGTAGTGAACCATAGAGCCTGTAATGTAGAGTATTTTGTAAAGCCCCCCTCCGCCCTAGAGGCGGAGGGGGGCTTTACTTATGATTCTAATTAAGATAGAAACTAGTAAGCAGTTGATCTTTTATAGCACCAATAACCACTGAAAATGAGGATATACGACATGATACTTCCTACTCAACACCTGAGGGCAATCATAAACGGAAAAGTCCCCATGATTACTTCTTCACAAGAAATACGAGACGAGCAGATTCAAATGGCTACCGTGGACACCTCTCTTGGTAATGTGGTTTATCGAATGAAAGCATCAGCACTACCTTCTTCCGGGGAAACGGTCATGAGTCTTATTGATCGTTTCTGTGCTTATGATTTTGAGATCAAGCCTAAGGGTGCTTTTCTTGAAAAAGGGGTGTGTTATTTGATACCACTCAATGAGTCGTTTGCACTTGGCAGTAACTATCAAGTGAACTTCTCTCCCAAAAGTTCAATAGGGAGGACGGATACTTTTGTTCGTGCTCTTATTGATCGGCATACTCAATATGACCGGGCAGACCACGGATACAAAGGACCTCTTTACCTGGAAGTAGTTCCACTTTCATTTGATATTAACATTACTCATCTGTTGGAGATGATACAGTTTCGCGTACGAACTGGAGAGTGTCTTGTAAAAAGCGCGGAATTTTATCTGATGCACTCACAGCAAGGGATACTTTATGACAAAGACGGGCGGCCTCTTAATCACGACGAAATTGATATGTTTAGCGATAGTGTGTATTTTCATATTGATCTCGATAGAGACATCGTGGGTTTCGAGTCCCGCTCAAATGCGGTAACGTCCCTTGATCTTTCCAAAAAAGATTTCTACGAAGTGGAAGATTTCTGGGTTCCCATAAAACGGCCTAAAAATAAGGAACTTGTTACTTCACCAGATAAATTTTATCTTTTCGCAACAAGGGAACGCATCAAGATGCCCGAGACCTGTTGTGCAGAATTAATGGTGTATGACGTTTCTGCGGGAGAATACAGAAGTCATTATGCCGGATTTTTTGATAACGGTTTCGGGTTTGAAGATGGGGGAACACATGCTGTGCTTGAGGTGCGCCCTCGAGATGTACCACGTCGGTTTTTTCATAACCAACGTGTTTGTAGGATGTTTTTTGAGAAAACAGCGGAAATCCCCGACAAACTCTATGGAAAAAGCGTAGGATCAAATTACTATAGCCCTAATCCGTCGCTATCAAAACATTTCAAAGACAAGGAAACGGTCTGGTGTTCAAAATAGACAATTTATAGGTACTGTTAAAGCCCCCCATCAAGGATGATGCGGGGCTTTTCTTTTGGCGGTGTGTGTGATAGAACTGCGGAAGACAATATTAACCGGAGGACACCATGAACAAGAAAGGTAAATTTATTGTTTTTGAAGGAGGAGAAGGTTCTGGCAAAACATCTGCACAGGAGTATTTAAAAAAAGAGCTTTCGGGACATAAAATAGTTTTTACTCGTGAGCCAGGTGGGACGCCGACCGCCGAGCAAATTCGTGACTTAGTTATCTCACGCAAGGTTCAATCGGGGGATCCTCTTGATGAGAGGGCTGAAATGGGACTGTTTTGCTCTGCTCGTATTCAACACATCGAGCGGCTTATTCAGCCGACTCTCGCACAAGGAATACATGTGATCTGTGATCGGTTTAGTGCCAGTACATATGCATACCAAGTTTTTGCGTCAGGAAGAAAAGATCTTGAGGGAATTTTTTATTTTTTGGATAAAATTTTCCGTGGGGCAAAAGTACAGCAAGGAAAACTTGTGGATGGACTTGAACCCGATCTTTATATCCTTATGGACATAGATCCCGTAATCGGTCTTGGGCGAAGCATGAGACGCGGAGACACGAATAAATTTGAAGACAAGCTTTCTGATTTTCACGAGCGAGTCCGTGACGGTTTATT
Organism: bacterium; assembly: GCA_030648955.1. Classification (NCBI taxonomy): domain Bacteria; species bacterium. Next base: position 28,061 of record JAUSHB010000002.1, on the reverse strand, counting down.
TGCCTATTTGTCTTCAAAACCTCATTGTGTGATAGATGCGAGCAGAGATCACAAAAAAGTCCTAGAGGAGGTTTATCGGGTGGTATGCACAACCCTATTTTCTGAAGAATAACAATTTTTTAAATCCCGCGTTGATTACGCGGGATTTATTTTTGTAAAATATGGTAAAATCGTATTATAAATATGCTCGCTATTAAAATCAAAAAACTAAAAGCGGACGCGACAGTACCAAGCTATGCTCATGCAGGAGACGCGGGGATGGATATGTATGCGTCGGAAGACGTTCACATCAGAAAGGGAGAGTGGGGAAAAGTCCCGACCGGTATTGCGCTTGAAATTCCCGATGGGTATGTCGGACTTGTGTGGGATAAAAGCGGACTTTCTATAAACCATGGATTGAAAACGCTGGGCGGAGTGATCGATGCAGGGTATCGCGGAGAAATAATAATAGGGATTGTGAATCTTTCAAGTGAGGATTATACGATAGAAAAAGGACACAAAATAGCGCAGCTTCTTATTCAAAAAATAGAATCGCCTGTTATTCAAAAAGTGGAAGAGCTCGGAGATTCGCATAGGGGCGAAAAAGGATTTGGCAGTACGGGGAAGTAATTGCTTCTCGATTATTATATATTTCAAGTCATGACTTGAAATATATAATAAATTGGGGGAGTGAATTAAGTAACCTTGATTTACGAATTCGTCTTTTTGTTTGTAAGCCATGACATGCTAGAATCACTCTATGATCAAGGAAATTCTCCAAGGAGAAGTACGACAGGCGCTTCGGAATTGTTCTCTTACCGTTGATGTAAGTAGTATTGAAGTTACTAAATCAGAGCATTTTGGCGATTATGCCACGAATGTGGCTCTGATTGTTTCAAAACAATTAGGCAAAAAACCGATGGAGCTCGCCGGAGAACTCAAGGAAGAACTTCTTAAATCTCTGACAGGTAAGCGTTACATTAAAGAAGTACATGTTGCGAAACCGGGGTTCATAAATTTTTTTCTTACTGAAGAAATGATTTTAAGTGAAGCGGAAGCCCTTGGTGAGCACCTTAAAAAAGGTTTTGATTTTCTTAAGCACAAAAAAATAAACATTGAATTTATCTCCGCAAACCCGACAGGAGATTTGCATATCGGACATGGTCGCGGAGCGTTTTACGGCGACATTCTTTCCCGCATTCTTTCATACGCCGGCGCGGAAGTTACCCGCGAATTTTATATCAACGACTCAAGAGAGAGCAATCAGATCAAGGAACTTGGAAAGACTGCGCTCGGGAAAGGGGAACAATATAAAACCCCGCGGCTTGGAGAAATCATTAAAAATATGAACGTAGCCGGTATGAACGAAATTGATGCGGGATTTTTGCTCGCCGAACATGTTGGGGCGTACAATCGAAATTTTATACGAGAGAAACTTGGCGTCATGTTTGATACATGGTATTCGGAAGAAGAGCATATCAGGCAGGGGAAGCGAGCGGAAAAAATTCTTAAGATGCTCAAAGACAGTAATTTTACTTACGAAAAAGAAGGGGCGATATGGCTCAAAACTTCCGAATATGGAGATGATGAAGACAGGGTGATTGTTCGTTCCGACCTGCCTGCGCCGGGCGAAGCGCCTGCCCACGCAAACTTTGCAGGTGGGCGGCAGGCAGGTGGGACACCAACATATTTTCTTTCTGATATTGCGTATCATGCCGAAAAAATGGGAAGAGGGTATGACATGGTGGTGGATGTGTGGGGCGCCGATCATCATGGTCACGTGAAGCGCATACAGGCAGTGAAAAAAATGCTCGGATGGAACGGAGAACTTATTGTTTTTATCACCCAACTCGTTTCACTTAAAGAAGGAGAAGAGACCAAGAAAATGTCTAAGCGCACGGGCAATGTCATTTGGCTTGAAGATTTGGTTGATGAGCTTGGTATTGATGTAGTGCGCTGGTTTTTTACGGAGAAAGCGATCAGCACTCATATGGAATTTGATATGAAACTTGCACGAGAGCAATCCGCAAAAAATCCTGTCTATTATGTGCAATACGCGCACGCCCGCATCAACTCAATTATCGAGAACACAAAAAATCTTACGGCTGACACAAGTTCTCTTGCAGATGTAATACATCACGAACGGGGGAGAGCACTCGCGCTCAAGATTGCAGAATTTCCCGAGGTTGTCGAAGCTATTGCGAAAGATTTTCAGATTCAAAAACTTACCACATATGCGTATGAACTTGGAAGTGAATTCAGTCAGTTTTATCGCGATGTGCGCGTGATACAAGGCGACTCATATAATAAAGGCGCAATTGATCTCGCATTTCTTGCAAAAAAAACTCTCGTGCAATCTCTTAAACTCCTCGGCATTTCCGCGCCGGAGAGGATGTAAAAGAGAAATGTGGTATATTAAAGTAGGATTAAATTTACAAACGAGGTGATATATGCCAACCGAAACGCTCACTGCATCCGGTGACCTTGTGCGCCACGTTAAAAACTATCAAAGGCTTTATGGTGAGGCCGTACAACAAGCGATTAAAGATGGATTTGTCCTGTCTCATCGCGTACGGGAACTCATGTCTCAGGCGAACCATGAAGCACTTGCTGCTTTAGGGCCACAAGATGTTGTTATTACATTAGGACCATCTGGTATTCTCCGCAAGCGCGCATAGTTTGCTTTATAAAGCCACCGAAATAATAGTGGCTTTATTTTTTGCAAGAAAGGATGAAAACCGATACTATGTATGAATATTTCTATGGAACAAGAAAATAAAAAACTTACTACCGCAGAACGAGAGGAAAAAATCCTTGCATTTTGGGACGAAAATAAGATCTTTGAAAAAACGCTCAAAAAAACAAAAGGCAAGAAAACTTTTGTGTTTTATGATGGTCCTCCGTTTGCGACAGGAACGCCTCACTATGGCCACCTTCTCACTAGCTTTATGAAGGATGTGATTCCGCGCTATCGCACCATGAAAGGGAATTTTGTCCGCCGTGTGTGGGGGTGGGATTGTCACGGACTGCCACTTGAAAATGTGGTTGAAAAAGAGCTCGGGCTTGAGCACAAAAAAGATATCGAAAAGTTCGGAATAGAAAAATTCAACGAAACAGCAAAAGTGAGCGTCCTTCGCTATGATGCGGATTGGAAAAAAATGATCCCGCGCATTGGAAGATGGGTGGATATGGAGCATAGCTATAAAACTATGAATGCTTCGTATAGCGAATCCATTTGGTGGGCATTCAAAACGCTCTACGACAAAAAACTTATCTATAAAGGATTCAAGTCGATGCATATGTGTCCGCGATGCGAGACGACGCTTTCGAACAATGAAGTTGCGGATGGATATAAGGATATCGCCGATATTTCTGTCACGGTAAAATTTGAACTTGTTGACCCCATTAGAACTAGCGGCTCTAAAGAGCCTACTTCTAACGGGGCAAGTGAGCCAAAAACATACGTCCTTGCATGGACGACGACGCCATGGACATTGCCAGGGAACGTTGCGCTTGCGGTGGGGGAGGAGATTGTTTATAGCAAAATTAAAAAATCAAAAATCAAAAGTCAAAATGACGGTGTAAAATTAAAAGATAACGAATACTATATTCTTGCGAAAGACCGTATTGCGGACGTGTTTCATAGCGAAGAATATGAAATCATCGAAGAATTTGAAAGCAAGAAGCTTATCGGGAAATCATACAAGCCACTTTTTGATTACTATTCAAACGATATTAAACTCAAAAACCGCGAAAATGGCTGGAAAATCTATCCTGCATCATTTGTCACAACAGAAAGCGGAACTGGAGTCGTGCATATCGCGCCTGCGTTCGGCGAAGATGACCTTAAGCTCGGAGAAAAATATCATCTTCCATTCGTTCAGCATGTGCGGATGGACGGAACATTCGCGGGTGAAGTTAAAGATTTTGCAGGAATGTCGGTGAAACCAAAATCGGATGACGAAAAAACCCGTCTTTCCGCAGATATTGCCGTTATTAAATATCTTCAGGAGCACAATACTTTTTTTGATAAGCAGAAAATCACGCACTCGTATCCGCACTGTTGGCGATGTGAAACTCCGCTCTTGAATTACGCCGCATCATCGTGGTTTGTAAAAGTAACAGCAATCAAGAAAAAACTTCTTGCCGAAAATAATAAAGTAACATGGGTTCCAGAGACGATGAAACATGGGCGGTTTGGTAAGTGGCTTCATGGAGCACGAGACTGGGCGATTTCCCGTTCACGATTCTGGGGCGCGCCGCTTCCGGTATGGGAATGTCAAATAAACGCAGACCAACGCGGACTTGACGCGGAACAACGCGGAAAAAGAGGATGTGGCAAACAAATCGTGGTCGGTTCTATACAAGAGCTTCAGGACAATATGGAAGTATCAGGGAATCAGTATATTGTGATGCGCCATGCACAAGCGGAGAATAATGTATCTGCGGTTGTCAGCAATGACCCGAGAAATGGTTCAAAGCTCACCGAAGAAGGTAAACGGCAAGCAATAAAAACTGGGAAAAGTCTTAGAAATAAAAAGATTGATACTATATATTCATCTGATTTTTATCGAACAAAAGAAACGGCAGAAATTGTAGCTCGAGAGATTGGGATACCTTCCGAAAACATTATATTTGACGCGAGACTTCGAGAAGTAAACACTGGCACGTTTGAGAAAAAAACAAACGCGGAGTATAACGGATATTTCTCTTCTCCTCTAGAGAGATTCTATAAAACTCCTCCAGAGGGTGAGAATCTCATGGATGTTAAGCGAAGGGTAATGGAATTTATCTTTGAAATTGATCGTAAGAATTCTCACAAAAATATTCTTACTGTTGGGCATGACCATGCTTCATGGGCTCTTGTTGCAGGAAGTCAGGGTTTTACACCAGAACAAGCGGCTGAATTAAAACAGGAAGGGAAAAATTTTCTTAAAAATGCCCAAGCAATATCTGTTCCATTCTGTCCATTTCCCCACAACGCCGACTACGAACTCGACTTTCATCGCCCTTACATCGACGCAATAAAATTTCCCTGTTCGTGCGGGGGAGAAATGCGCCGCATTCCCGATGTATTTGATTGCTGGTTTGAGTCAGGGTCAATGCCGTACGCACAATTTCATTATCCGTTTGAGAACAAAAAAGAGTTTAAGAAAAATTTTCCGGCAGATTTTATTGGGGAAGGGTTGGATCAAACACGAGGATGGTTTTACAACATGCTCGTCCTTTCTGTGGGGCTTTTCGGCAAAACCCCATTCAAAAATGTTATCGTGAATGGCCTTATTCTCGCCGAAGACGGACAAAAAATGAGCAAGCGGCTTAAAAATTATCCCGACCCGCAGGATATGGTGAATAAGTATGGCGCCGACGCACTCCGATATTACATGCTATCTTCTCCCATTATGCGTGGTGAGGATCTTAAATTTTCCGAAAAAGGAGTTGATGAAATTCAAAAGAAAGTTATCGGTCGGCTTCTCAATGTTCTTTCGTTTTATGAACTGTATGCCGATTCTTCAGTAAAAGCGACAGGAACGAGTAAAAATATTCTTGACCGATGGATTCTTTCACGCCTTAATGAAACAAAATCATCCATTGAGCACTCACTTGATGATTACAAGCTTGATAATGCTACGCGTCCTATCGGAGAATTTGTTGACGATCTTTCTACGTGGTATTTACGTCGTTCACGAGATCGGTTCAAGTCCGATGTTTCAAGCGATAGAAAAACTGCGCTTGGGACCACGAGATTTGTTTTGCTTGAGTTCTCAAAAATTATTGCTCCGACCTTGCCCTTTATTGCGGAGGAGCTGTATCAGAAAGTAAAAGAAAAAAAGAGCGCACAAAGCGTGCATCTTGAAAACTGGCCCAAGGGACGTGTGTTGACCACTCTTGATAAACGTCTTGTGGTTGATATGGTAGAAACAAAGGCGATTGCATCGCTTGGTCTCGAAGCGCGCGCGAAAGCGGGAATCAAGGTGCGACAACCCATCGCTACGCTCAAAATCAAAAATCAAAAATCAAAAATCAAAAATAATAAAGAATTGCTACAGTTGATTAAAGATGAATTGAATGTAAAAGCAATCCTTTTTGATGCTCGTAGCGCAAGTGAAGTTGAGATTGATACAACAATTACCCCAGAGCTTAAGAAAGAAGGGCAATTCCGTGAATTTGTAAGAAATATTCAAGACCTGCGGAAAAAAGAAGGATTGAGCACAAAAGACCGCGCGGTTTTGGAAGTGCAAACAGACAACAACGGGGGAGACCTTATCAAGTCGTTTGCGCATGACATACAGCGAATCTGTCTTCTTAAGGATATTGCGTTTACGGCAATGACTGCGGGAGAAGGAATTACCATCGATGATCTCACGTTCATGGTGCGCTTGAGAAAATAATTTATGGAAAAAATACCAACAAATTCCACCATAGAAAAAGCAAAAGAAATCTTAAGGGTTGAAAAGATTCTCTTAAGTAATTATCCGGAATATGCAGGAAAATTACTCATTGAAACCAAGAAGGGGCACACTGTTTTTTCAAAAAAAGATTCTGACGACGTTTCTCAAGTTTTAGTATTATCATAATTAATTTATATTATATGGATAAACAAAAAACTGGTTACATCGCCGTTTATTTTGCGGATAAAGAAAAAAATTTAGTTAGAGATTGGTCGAAAATTATACAAGATAGAGATTTTTATTTTATTTCAAAAAAAGAAAAAATTGATGGTGGTAATGTGACAGACGATTTACACCTAACCTTATTTTATGGATTTAACGAAGAACTTGTTTATAAAAAAGATGATATTCAGGATTTTATAGATAGCATGAATTTAGAAAATATAGAAATAGATAAGGTTGGCGTCTTTTCTCCCATGGACCAGGAATACAAAGTTTTGTATCTTTCTGTAAAAGACAAAGAAAATAATATTAAAAAATATCACGAAGAATTAAAAAAATTCCCTCATTTTGCGGAATTTCAAAAATTTGAATATGTGCCACATATCACGGTTGCGTTTGTAAAAAAAGACTTTGATACAAGTAAAATCGCTTATAATGGTCCCCAGTTTTTACGCGTCAAAAAAGCTATATATCACGTAAAAAATAAGGATTAGAGTCATAGTTTTTATAGAGTGAGATTTATATTTTTATGTCGCACACCATATACCACACAGAAGGAATTGTTTTGGGTTCAATCCCCATCGGCGAATCAAACCGCTTTCTTTTTATTCTCACCAAAGACTTGGGCCTTCTTGGTGTTGTGGCGCAAGGAATTCGTGAATTGAAATCAAAATTGCGCTACAGCCTCAACACACTTTCCCACACCTACATTGATCTGGTGCGGGGAAAAGAAGTTTGGCGGGTGACAAACACACAGAGCCTCCATTCGTTTACTTCGCTCGTGAACAGTCAAGAAAAGATTGCCCTCTATGCCCGACTCGCATCGCTCCTTCGGCGCCTTATGCCCGGGGAAAGTCCTCATGAAAAGTTGTATGAGGAATTTCTTTCCGGACTCGTATTTCTTGAACAGGAATCATTAAATTCTGAACAACTGCGTTCACTGGAGGCCCTGATCGTGCTTCGAGTTCTCAATGAACTGGGATATTGGGGAGAAACAAAAAAATTCGACGAATTTCTGAATGATGTAACATGGAATAGAGAAGGACTTGAGAGGTTTTCGAGGATTCGCATGGAAGCAAATAAATATATAAATAACGCCCTTAAAGAAAGCCATCTGTGAATTTTTGACCCCACACAAATGAAGTCACTGTTTTGTATGTTTTACGACAACAAATAACAGAACAGCTTTAAAAATTTTCGAAACTTAGAGCCGGTTCAACATCTAATGCCTCGTTAAAACTCTCGAATTTCGAGCGAAAAATCATGAAGTCCGCGAGATACGTTGAGGAGGAATGAGTGATTTGTAGCCGAAATTCGAGAGTTTTAACAGGCAAGCAATGTTTTGCAACATATTTTACGTCTAGATGTTGAACGGGCTCTAAGAAACTAATGAAGCTAAAAGCTCTTTAGTGTATACTGTATATACATTATCTTAATATCCGCCTTATGCCCGAAAAACCCAAAAGTAGAATAGAGGAAACTAATAAAAAATTATACTCCCCGAATTTTAAAGATCGACCGGTTATTGAAACACTCAAAGAGCGGGAGTATGAGGTACGCGATACATGGAGTACTGAGAAAAAAGAAGATTCGCCGTTTGTTGTTGCATATAACCCATCACACAATCGAATGCTTAAGAAAATTCTTATCCTATCGTTTTCATTTTTTATTATCGCGGTATCTATCGCGCTCATATATTTCTTTAAAGGGTCAAATCTTTTGTCTGCCAATAACGTCGATATTTCCGTTGAAGGACCTGTTTCCTTGTCAGGAGGGGATGTTCTTGCTATGGCCATGATTATAACCAACAATAACGACGTGGCAATCGAATCAGCAGATCTTCTTATTGAATATCCGGAAGGCTCATACACATCAACGGAATCCCAAGAAGCGCTCCCCCGTATAAGAAAACACTTAGGGAAAATCAATGCACACGAGACCATTCGTGAAAGTGCAAACGCAGTCTTATTTGGAGAGTCAAATACCGAAAAAAATATATTGATTACCCTAGAATTTCGTTTTGAAGGGTCAAATGCCACTCTGGAAAAAAAGAAAGAATATCGCATAGGTATTATTTCTTCACCTGTTGATATCACCATTGATATGCTCAAAGAGGCTAACTCAAGACAAGAGGTAGAAATTACTGTTCACTTGAAGTCAAACGGTACGGTGCCGCTGAAAGGTCTTGTGTTCTCGATTGACTACCCATTCGGATTCCAGTTTAAAGAAGCTAATCCAAAACCTCACTACGACAATAAAACGTGGGTTCTTGGGGATCTCGCACCTTCTGCCGAGCACGTGGTGAAAATAAAAGGAGTGCTTGAGGGACAAGATGAAGAGGAAAAAATATTCAGAGTGTATGCCGGGACGCAAAACGAAAGAGACCCCCGAGCTCTCGGTATAACATACAACTCTGTTTCGAAGTCGATTTTCATAAAAAAACCATTTCTCGCAATTGATATGGTGATCGACGGCGACACAAGCAATGAACACATTTCATCAAGTGGGAAAATAGTTCGTGTCGACGTGTTGTGGGAAAACAATCTTCCAACAAAAATTATAGACGGACAGATACAAGTAAAACTTCTCGGTGATGTTATTGATCGATACTCCATTGAGGCAGGGAACAAGGGATTTTATCGATCTCTTGATGATACAATCGTTTGGGATAGTAAAAGTGGCAACGAACCGCTCACGGTAATAGAACCCGGAGAAAAAGGAAGCGTTGGTTTCAGTTTCAACTTTCTTCCACTGGTTTCAAAAGATGGGAGAATTGCATTTGGTAGACCCGAAGTTTCGATTGAGGTTACTGCCCATGGGCGTCGTGTTTCTGATACCAATGTTCCCGAAGAGATTAATACGGTTGCTCTCAAGAAGGTTAAAATTGAATCAATTCTGAATCTTGCATCACGTTCCGTATATTATACGGGACCCTTTAAAAACATCGGCGCGCTTCCTCCGAAAGTAAACCAAGAAACAACATACACAATTATTTGGACAATCACTAATTCGTCTAACGATGTTTCCTCCGCGGTTGTGCGCACGACACTTCCAACATATGTAAAATGGCTCGGTGTCGTGTCGCCTTCTTCCGAAGATGTATCGTACAATGAGATTGGGGGTGAGGTTACGTGGAATGCAGGGACAGTTCCGGCAGGGACGGGAATTGCTCGCGGAGCGAGAGAAGTTGCGTTCCAGATATCATTCCTGCCTAGTTTAAGCCAATTGGACCATATTCCGCTTCTTACTTCTGAAATTGTTTTGTCTGCAAAAGATATTTTCACTGGCACAATCCTTCGCGACAGCAAGCGACCGTTAACCATCAAACTAAGTACCGACTCGATGTTCCTTGAGAACCAGGGCATCGTTGTGCCATAATCGAGTATTGTTAAAACCACAAAAAATTATGGCTGAAAATCAAGAAAAAAATGACCGTATGGAAAAGATCATTTCTCTCGCAAAAAGGAGGGGGTTTGTGTATCAAGGTTCGGAAATATATGGCGGGCTTGCGGGTACGTGGGACTGGGGACCATTGGGCGTAGCGCTTAAAAATAACGTAAAAAATCTCTGGTGGCGGATGTTCGTGGAAGAGCGGGAAGATATGTATGGAGTGGACGCCGCAATACTTATGAATGCGAAAGTATGGGAAGCATCGGGACACGTGGCGGGATTCTCTGATCCGCTTGTTGAGTGTGTAAAATGCAAGCGCCGTTTTCGCACAGATCATGTTAAAGGAGACAAATGCCCCGAATGTGACGGGAAACTCGGGGAATCACGACAGTTCAATATGATGTTTAAGACGGCAATCGGAGCAATGGAAGATAGTGCCGCGACCTCATACTTACGTCCGGAAACTGCACAAGGAATTTTTGTGAATTTTAAAAATATCATTGACTCGTTTCACCCAAAATTACCGTTCGGCATCGGGCAGATCGGCAAAGCGTTTCGCAATGAAATAACGCCCCGCGATTTCATTTTCCGTGTACGTGAACTTGAACAAATGGAAGTAGAATATTTTATACATCCCGCCGAATGGGAAAAATATTTTGAGATGTGGAAGAATATCATGTGGAAATGGATCGAGGCGATTGGCATTAAAAAAGAGAGTGTGCATGAGCACGAGATCGAAGACGGGGAACGAGCGCATTATTCAAAACGCACCATTGATTTTGAATTTGATTACCCGTTCGGTAGAAAAGAATTGTATGGTCTTGCATATCGGACCGATTACGATCTGCGTAAACACGGCGAGCACTCGGGTGTCACCCTTGATTACGTGAATGAAGAAACAAAAGAGAAATTTATTCCACATGTCATTGAACCATCGCTTGGGCTTGACCGCACCCTTCTCGCGATTCTCCTCGATGCGTATTCCGAAGATGAACTCGGAGAGGGGACGCGCGTATTTCTCAAATTGAAACCTTCCATTGCGCCCGTGAAAGTCGCGGTGTTCCCGCTTCTTAAGAACAAGCCGGAGTTGGTAAAAAAAGCCCGGGAAGTATTTGAAATGATTAAAAAAGAGATTCCACAGACGATGTGGGATGACAATGGTAATGTGGGAAAGCGTTATCGCAGGCAAGATGAGATCGGGACACCGTTTTGTATTACGGTTGATTTTGATACGCTTGGAGAAAATCCAGAACTCAAGGATACTGTCACTCTTCGCAACCGCGATAGTGGAAAACAGGAACGTATAGAAATAGGTGAGTTGACAAAAATACTAAAAAGTTCTATCATTTAAAATAGACTAAACTAGACAAGGAGTGGATTATGACGACCAGTCTTCTGATATTAGGTATTGGTACACTTTTGTGTGCGATTACGTTTGCATGGACCTCGGGAAAAGAAGGGAAATCTTTTGGCTGGGTAGCGGGTGCTTATGTTTTCACTAGCGCCGGCGTGGTATTTATGGGGTTTTGGATGCTTAGCCTCGGAGTGATTTCTAGTGAGTTTGCCTTTAATCAGCTCAACGGGGACAAAAGCACGGTGTATGTTTTTGTCGGTGATACCATAAGCATATTGAACGGCGAGAAGACACACATCACAACCTTATATATTCCAGGTGACAGGGAATATGTTTATCGCTTCAAAAACCTTCCGCCACAAGGTTATAAATCAATAAAAACGGAAGTGGGACAAACACTTTTCGTTCCAGAAAAATACGTTCTCGCTCAGTAATATTGATCTTTTTTGAATTCATTTACAGCGCGCAGAGTCATCTGCGCGCTTTTTTATTTTCCCGTTGTTTTTGCTATGATATGCATATGAATATCTACAAAGAAATTTGCCAGCAAAATCTTTTTCCTAACTCACGGGAGAAATATGGAGAACGATATCAAGACCACGTGATGGAGCAGTACAGACTCTATATTGAAAGTATTAATTACGTAAGCGATCTCAAGCATAGGGCAAACAGCTATCTTCTTACCATCAACACCGTTCTTCTTACTGCAGCAGGGTTGTCACTCACCAAAGAGGAGTTTTTTAATCCTGCTGTTTGGCACACAGTTGTCCCTGCCGCAGGACTTCTTTTGTCATTTGCATGGTGGTATACCACGCACGTATACAAACAAATTAATCGTGTAAAATTCAGGATTCTTCATTGCATTGAGGCGCACATGCCGTTTGCGCCCTATACAACCGAATGGAAGATCGTAGAAGATACGCACTCCAGTCCTCGGAAATATCCGTCAGAAAAAATTGAGCCCCTTGTCCCGTGGATCTTCGCAACACTCTATCTTCTCATTTTCTTTTTTATACGTTCGTAAATGTATGGCGGGGTTGACTTCTTTTGTGGCGGGGTTATTGTAAAGAAGGAAACTGTTTTAGCTATGGGCAAATAAGGAGAACTATACTGTGAATAACGGCGTATCTTATATTAATCCACACGTGGTAAGTTCTGCTGAAGATGAATTACGTTTTTTGGCGCAGGATCGAGAAATAGATATGTTGGGATGGGAAAAGATAGGTGCATTTCGGCAGATGCTTGAAAATCTTCACAAAAATTCAGGCGATCAAAATGTGCAAAAGATACTGAGTGAGATCGTGGAAGAATTCATTTTTTTCCATACTTGCAAGCGTCGACGTGACGCTCAAGGCATCGAGAACTTTTTAAATGATTTAGATTTGCTTATTAAATATCGGCGGATCAGCAAGTGTTATGTATCTCGCCTCTACGGGTTTTGCATCATTGTTTCTTTGCACATCAATGGGAAAAGGGATACAGCTTCTCCTGTTCCTCAAGCTGTAACCGCTTAATTCAATATTTCTCTCACGGGCGCCCACATGCGCCCGTTTTCTTTTGTCGGAGAACTTCTTGTGGTACACTACATTTCTATGCATTTTAAAAAAACAACTCTTCCAAACGGCTTGCGCATCATCACCGCGCCGCTCAAAGACAGTCCCACCATAACAGCGCTCGTGCTCGTCGAGACGGGTTCAAAATATGAAACCAAAAACCTGAACGGACTTTCTCATTTCTTGGAGCACATGTGTTTTAAGGGTACTACGAACCGACCCACGGCGATGGATATTACCAAGGAACTCGATGGTCTTGGTGCGCAGTCAAACGCGTTTACGAGTCAAGAATTCACCGGATATTGGGCAAAAGCGCAGGCGGATAATCTTGATCAGATCCTTGATATTATTTCTGATATTTACGTCAACCCATTATTTGATTCTGCTGAAATTGAAAAAGAAAAAGGAGTGATCGTGCAAGAGATCAATATGTTCGAAGATAATCCCATGCGGCATATTCACGATATTTTTATGGAAGTGCTGTATGGAGATCAGCCGGCAGGGTGGCATATCACTGGACCTAAGGAGGGAGTGGTGAAATTTACCCGAGAGAATTTTATTGAATACCGCGACAAACATTATCATGCCTCGTCAACGGTCGTGGTTGTTTCAGGGGGATTTAATGAAGAAAAAATTCTTAAGATCATCGAAGAAAAATTTAAAGGAATACAGAACAGAAAGAAAGAAGAAAAACTTCCCGTCAAAGATTCTCAAGATAAACCACAACTATTGGTGAAATGGAAAGATACCGACCAAACCCATTTTATGATCGGCGTACGCTCAAAAGATATTTTTGACAAAGATACATATGTTCTTGATTGTTTGGCCGGAGTATTGGGCGGGGGAATGAGCTCGAGATTGTTTCAAAAAATCAGAGCAGATATGGGGGCGGCGTATTATGTGCAAGCGGGGAATGACGCCTATACTGATCATGGTGCACTTGTAGTTTCAGTCGGTTCCGATAATACAAAGATTTTCGATGTCGTCAAAGCTATACTTCTGGAATTTAAGAAAATGCGAAGCGAACTAGTTCCCCATGATGAGCTCGCAAAGGTGAAAAAATATCTCATTGGCCATCTGTTTCTCGATGTTGAATCAACGGACTCTCTTGCAAATTTTTTCGGACTTCAGGAAACCCTTACTAAGAAAATCCTTACTCCAGAAGAGGTTGCACAAAAGATTAATGCGGTCACCCCCGAAGATATACTTCGTGTTGCGCAAGAAATTTTTAAGGATGAACGTTTGAATATGGCGCTCATTGGACCATTTAAAGACACGGGAAAATTCTCTTCAATTCTAAAGATTTAACAACCACCTTTTGTAAGCTTTAAAAAACTCCAATAGCTTTTTAAGCTCTCATCGTTGAAGCTAGGGAAGCTTTTTGTGTCCGCAGTTGATTACTAGCCCCCGTTACGCTAATATGGTACATAATACTCCTATGAGCCAAGGCGACCCAAAAACATTTACTATCAATATAACCACGGGAACAATTATTAAGACGGTTCTCGTTCTTATTCTTTTCTACGCGCTCTATTTTTTGAGGGATCTGGTGTTGGTGATTATAACTTCTATTGTTCTTGCGTCCGCACTTGAGCCCGCAGTAAAATGGTTTTTGAAATATAAATTTCCGAGAGTTCTTGCTCTTCTCGTTGTTTATATCATCGCTATCGGCTCACTCATTGGACTTTTTTATGCATTTATTCCTCCACTCCTCGATGAAGCCGCGCAATTTGTATCAATTGCGCCCAAATATATAGAGTCATTCAAGGTTTGGAATCCTCTTAATGCAGGAAATGCAGAAGCAGTAGGGAAGATATCGCAAGCTTTTTCAATTCAGGAAATTATTTCTAATATACGTAACACCGTTGCCGGTGTTTCAGGCGGATTTTTCCAGGCAGTAAGCTCCATATTCGGTGGCGCGCTCTCATTCATTCTCATAATCGTGCTATCGTTTTATTTTGCAGTTCAAGAGACGGGTGTTGATGATTTTCTTAAAATTATTACCCCGCTCAAACATCAAAAATATGTTATCGGTCTCTGGAAGCGCTCGCAGCTTAAAATAGGACTTTGGATGCAGGGGCAGATTCTCCTGGCTGTTATAATCGCAGTCTTAGTATTTCTCGGGCTTACCATACTGGGCATTCCCTACGCACTCTTACTCGCGCTTTTAGCAGGAGTGTTTGAGCTCATTCCTATCTTTGGTCCGATACTTGCAGCAGTGCCGGCAGTTTTACTCGGTTTTCTTATGGATGGGGGAGGAGTTACGACGGGGGTTATGGTCACACTTTTTTATGTGATTGTTCAGCAATTTGAAAATCATCTCATCTATCCGCTCGTGGTGCGGAAAGTTGTTGGTGTACCACCAATTTTAGTTATTCTCGCACTTATTATCGGTATCAAGGTTGCCGGATTCCTTGGCGTGATTCTCGCAGTTCCTGCCGCAGCGGCATTAATGGAACTTGCCAATGATATTCAGAAAGAAAAAGAAATGGTTGGATAATGCGATGCCCATCTACGAATGATATGCGAACCTACAACTAAGAGGAACGACACTTCATTATTCGCACGATTTGCATCATTCGCATAAATTCGTATATTAGTATCGAGATGCAAAAATTTTTTATCACAACTTCAATTGCGTATGCGAATGCGGCGCCCCACATCGGACACGCGTATGAGATCGTGCTCACAGATATTATCGCCCGTTACAAACGAATGCGCGGGCTTGAAACCTTTTTTCTTACCGGAACCGATGAACACGGTGATAAAATTTTGCGAGCCGCAAAAGACGCCAGGAAAGCTCCGCAGGTGTTTGTCGATGAAAACGCAAAAAAATTTGAAAACCTTTATGAATCGCTCGCTATTTCATACGACTACTTCATTCGCACGTCCGACAAAAAAAACCATTGGCCTGGCGCGCAGGCATTGTGGCAAAAGCTTCTGGTATCCAATGATTTGTATAAAGGAGTATACAAAGGACTTTACTGTGTTGGGTGTGAAGCGTTCATTACCGAAAAGGAGCTTGTGGACGGAAAATGTCCCAACCACAACACAGTTCCGGAAACGATAGAAGAGGAAAATTATTTTTTTCGTCTTTCAAAATATGGTCCTGCGATTCAAAAAGCTATCGAATCAAGAGAGCTTAATATTATCCCCGAATCCCGCGCACACGAAGTTCTTTCGATGATGAAAGAGGATATTCACGATATCAGTTTTTCGCGCCCAGAGCGCGATGTATTGTGGGGGATACCCGTTCCCAACGATCAAAAACAAATGATGTATGTATGGTGTGACGCGCTTTCAAACTATATCTCCGCACTCGGGTATGGAAGGACTGACAACGAAAACTTCAAACGGTTCTGGCCTGCAGATATGCATATGATCGGCAAAGACATTCTTCGTTTTCATGCGATCATTTGGCCCGCAATACTTCTTTCCGCCGGGGTTCCTCTCCCTCGACAAATTTTTGTACATGGTTTTATCACATCGGGCGGACGCAAGATGTCAAAATCGATTGGCAATGTGATCGATGCGAATGAATTTATCACGGAGTTTGGAAGTGAAGCAGTTCGCTATTTTCTTGCGCGTGAAATTTCACCCACGGAAGACGGGGATATTACTCGAGAGAATTTTATTGCCGCATATAATGCAAACCTTGCAAACGGATTAGGGAATCTCATGTCACGCACGCTCACTATGGCGACGCAATATTTTGACGGTACAATTTTACGACGAGGGGAAAATGATACTCCACTTAAGGGAAAACTGGAAACAACACAAGGAAGTGGGGCAATTGACAGTTTCAGTATTCCTTATGTGATTCATAACGACATTCTTCCAAAATATTTTGAACACATGGACGCATTTCAAATTAATGCCGGTGCAGATACTATTTGGAAACTTCTGGGACTTTTAGATGGATACATTACTGATTACGAACCCTTTAAGCTTGTAAAAACTGACAAAGATAAAACAGAAAACATCATCTGGAACCTTCTTTGTGGCTTATACTACACTGCCTCCATGCTTGATCCTATTATGCCAAAAACCGCAGAAAAGATTTTGGAACACATAGGCGCATCTCTTGATGAACACGACAAGCCGGTTTCTTTCAAGCCGAAGAATGTTACCGAGCCGATGTTTAAGAGAAAATAATATATGGAAGAAGTATCAAAGGCCCCTCGATTTTTCGATGTTCATTCGCATGTAAATGATGCGCGATTTGATCAGGACAGGATCGAGGTAATCGAACGCACGCTTCGCGAAAGGGTGTTCACGATTTCTGTCGGGACTGACCGCAGAAGCTCGCAACTGGTTACAGAGCTTGCAGAGTTTTACGACGGCATGTATTCATCGATCGGCATTCACCCGACCGATAACACGAAAGAGCAATTCAATGAAAAATATTTTACAGAGCTTGCTTCGTCTCGGAAGGTGGTGGCAGTAGGGGAGTGCGGCCTTGATTATCTAAGGGCAACAGACGCGAGTGCGAGTGAGAAGAAGCGGCAAAAAGATCTTTTTGAAACCCAAATTGAGTTTGCGGTCCGCATCGGGAAACCCTTGATGATTCACTGCCGTGAGGCACACCGTGACGCTGTTGATATACTCTCGTCAAAAAAACGTGAGCACGGAGAGAAATTATGGGGCAACATTCATTTTTTCTCTGCCGGACCCGATATTGCAAAACAATATCTTGAACTGGGATTCAGTATGTCGTTTTCGGGTGTCATTACCTTCGCGCGCGATTATGACGATGCGGTGAGATATATCCCCCTTGATATGATCATGTCTGAAACCGATTCGCCGTATGCGACACCGGTTCCTTTCAGAGGAAAGCGCAATGAACCCCTCTATGTTGAGGAGGTGGTCAAAAAAATAGCCGAGATACGCAGAGAACCGCTTGAAACAGTCGCTCCTGCCCTGGTTTCAAATGCGTTTAGAATATTTAAAATTTCTCCACTGAATATCGCAAGTTCCTTTACATAGAGCCTTTTCCAAGGACACTCCTTACATTTGGAAGTCCTGCTTCCAAATTCTTCCAAATTCATACGGGGGGATAAACTATTTTTCCTAGAGCCTAGAACCTAATTTCCTATTCAACCTTGAAATTTTTGACTTTTTAAGCCCGTTTTGTTAGTATGGAAACCTTATATGGCAAACACCGAAAAAGAAAACATGGAGGATGAAAAAGAAAGCAATCCGAGAATCTACGAGCTCGGCTTTCTTCTGGTGCCCACGATCGACGAAAATGCCGTTTCAGGAGAGGCAAGTCGAATCAAGGGAGTCGTTGAATCGTGCGGAGCGCTCCTTATTTCAGACGAGAATCCCAAATCGATTACCCTTGCGTACTCGATTGATAAACGCGTTAGTGGGAAAAGGAAATCTTTTACCAACGCTTACTTCGCATGGATCAAATTCCACGCCGATCCTTCTCATATAGCTACTCTCAAAAAAAATATGGAAGGAGATCAGTCGGTGTTAAGATTCCTCATCATTAAGACAGTCAAAGAAAGCACGCTCATCCAGAAGCGTCCATTCATGGGGATACGAGGAAAAAAGAAAGAAGCAACTGAAACAAAGGGCGAGAAGCCCAAAGTAGAAGCAATACCAGCTTCAGAAGCCGAGCTTGATAAAACGATTGAAGAGCTGGTAATATATTAAGGGCAATATTAAAATGCAAATATCAAAATGTAAAATTGTGGAATTCGCCAAAGGCGAATACAAAAACTTTAAACTTTCCACTTTTAACTTTTAACTTGTTTATCATGTACCTCAACAAAGCAATCATCATTGGAAACCTGACGCGAGACCCTGAACTCAAGGCGCTCCCTTCGGGGTCGCAGGTCACCTCGTTCTCTCTTGCGACCAATCGAGTATGGAAAGATAAAAACGGTGCAAAGCAGGAAAGTGTTGATTATCACAATATTGTAGTATTCGGACGACAAGCGGAAACCGTTGCGCAATATCTCAAGAAAGGAAGCTCGGCATTGATTGAAGGAAGAATGCAGACGCGAAGCTGGGATGCGGCGGATGGAACCAAAAAATACAGAACCGAAGTTATCGCCGATCGCGTTCAATTCGGCCCACGCAAGGAAGGAGGAGGGCCATCGGTCGCAGGAAAGCCAAAAGAAGGAGGTAAACAAGCAGAAGAGATTGATACCATTGAATATCCCCAAGAAGATATTAACCCCGATGAAATCCCGTTCTAAGGGCAATAATCAGAGTGTAAACATCAGAATGTAAAATTGCGGAATCCGCCAAAGGCGAATACAAAAATTTTGAACTTTGATTTTTAATTTTTAAACTTACTATCATGAACCAGTGTCATTTTTCAGCAAATAATATAAAACATATCGATTATAAAGATACGGAGGCATTTAAAAAATTCCTCAATCCTCACGCGCGTATTATGGCGCGAAAGAAAACCGGCGTGTGCGCAAAGCACCAGAGAATGCTCGCGCTTGCTGTGAAGCGTGCCCGTTTTATGGGATTTATTCCTTATGTTGCAAGGTAGTTTATAAGGTTCTTAAAGTAAAAAGTTTATAAAGGAGAAACCTCTAACACAAAAGTTAGTTGGGCATAATAACTTTAAAAACTTTATGAACTTTTAACTTTATAAACTCTTTTTATCCACCCGCTCCACATATTCTCCCGTTTCGGTGTTGACCCGAATAGTGTCGCCCTCATTCACAAAGAGGGGAACATTGATGACCGCACCTGTTTCAAGGGTGACTTGTTTTGTTCCTCCCTGCACCGTGTTGCCGCGTACTGCGGGCGGGGCTTCTTTCACCAGGAGCTCCATTTTGACCGGCATCTTGATGCCGATAATTTTTGGCTCATCGCTGTCTTCCGGCGTAAACGTAAGCGCGCTTACCTCGGTATTTCCTCTGAGGAATTTTACTTGTGGCCCTATGAGCGCAGAATCCAGAAAAAATCTCTTACTCGCATCTTTTATTTCAGAAAAACAATACTGTCCGCGACTTTCATAAATAAATTTAATTGGTCGGGTGTCGATATCGGCTTCAACTATTCGTTCAGAAGAGTGAAATGATATGGGGATGACACGGCCATTAAGCATACTGCGCAATTTTGTTTGATTTTGCGGTTTGCGCATTTGGGTGCGCGCCACATGAGATTCGAGTACCTCGTAGGGCTCGTTGTTGTAGATGATATATTTCCCCGGTTTTACTTCGTTGTATTCAAGCATGGTGTTCTTTCTAAACAATTAAATAGTGCGCAATAACGCGCCTTTAGTTGCCATTCTACTTAAATAGCGGGAAAAGGCAACAATCATAAGAGAAAGCTTCTATAGCTTCGTTATCTTCATGAGCTTCGCAAGCTTGGGGGAGGATTTGGAAGCCTTGCTTCCAAATCCCTAAAAAGCTACCGAAGCTCATGAAGCTCTCTTATTACGCCGCCTCCTTAAAATTTTCCCTGATCGCCTTCAGAATTTGATTCGTTACCTTCGGATTTTCTTTGAGAAACTGCCGTGCCGAATCATATCCTCTGCCGATCTTTTCTTCGCCAAACGCATACGATGATCCTGATTTACTGATGATGCCGAATTTCTCTCCAAGTCCGATGATCTCTCCTTCTTTTGAAATTCCTTCGTTGTAGATGAGATCAAATTCGGCAAGTTTAAACGGCGAAGCAACTTTATTTTTTACGACACGCGCTCGCACACGATTGCCGATCACCTCCTCTCCTTTTTTTATCTGCGCAATTCTGCGGATATCAATGCGCACCGAGGTGTAAAACTTGAGCGCCTTGCCTCCCGGAGTTGTTTCCGGATTGCCAAACATCATACCGATCTGCATACGGATCTGGTTGATGAAAATAACCACCGTTTTGCTTTTAGCGACGATTGCGGTCAATTTACGAAGCGCTTGGGACATAAGACGCGCTTGCTTCCCCATGTGTTGTGCTCCCATATCTCCCTCAATCTCATCTTTGGGCGTGAGTGCCGCGACGGAATCAACAACAATGACATCGATTTTCCCCGAACGCACAAGACTCTCGGTGATCTCAAGCGCCTGCTCTCCCGTATCGGGCTGTGAAATAAGTAATTCATCGATCTTAACCCCGAGATTTTTCGAGTAGAGCGGATCAAGGGCGTGCTCTGCGTCAACGAATGCACACACACCTCCTTTTTTTTGCGCTTCTGCAACAACATGAAGCGCAAGCGTCGTTTTTCCTGATGATTCCGGTCCGAAGACCTCAATGATTCTTCCGCGGGGAAGCCCCCCAACACCCAACGCTTCATCAAGCCCTATTGACCCTGTAGGAATTGAATCAATACCAACCCTCGGCTTATCGCCAAGCTTCATGATGGCTCCTTCGCCAAATTTTGTTTCTATCGCCTTGATGGTCTCGTCAATCGTTGCTCCACTTGTTTTTTCTTCTTTTTTTGGTTTTTTGATCATGAATTCTTTTGTAGTGTTTCGGGATTTTCATTCCCGCCGCCCTCTTGCGGTGTTAGTATTAATTCAATTGTTTTTTCTACACTGCGTTTATATCTATCCTCTGCTTTAACGCTTATTATATTATATCCCGAGTAGAGCAGCAATTTTTCTTTGAAATTCCCCTGCTCATCTATAAAAATAGGTCGATCGTTCAAGCTTATGAACGAAATGTTTTTTGCTACGCCCACAACCTCGATGAGTGAATTTGAAACAGAAGACCCACTAATAGGGGAGGTAATCAGGATTTGCGGTCCCGCGATATAATCTTTTGTTTTTAGATATGTGTAGCCGATAACCACAAGAGCCATGGCACAAAACAGCAGTATTTTGAGAAGTCGTCGAGAGTGCATAGAGCTGGTAGAATTAGTATGTTAGTAACTTAGTGGGTTAGATTTGGGGGATTTGGAAGCCTTGCTTCCAAATCCCCCAAAAAGTTCTCGAAGCCAACGAATCCATAGAAGCCAACGAACCTTTTTTTAGTGGTATTCCCCCTCCTGCGGCACACGCTTCTCCAGCACATCTCGTGGCTTTGATCCCTCTCCTGGTCCCACAACACCCTTCTCCTCAAGTACATCAAGGAGTCGCGCTGCGCGTGCGTATCCAACCTTTAATCTTCGTTGGAGATACGAAGAAGATGCTTTTCCTGTCTCGATAACAATTTCTCGTGCTTCCTCATAGAGTTCATCATCATCCTCAAGCTCTTCGTCGTCAAACGAGGATTCAAAAAGACTGTTTTTCCCGGGAGACGCCGTAAGGGAAATTTCTTCTGGTATC
This sequence comes from bacterium, assembly GCA_030648955.1. Classification (NCBI taxonomy): domain Bacteria; species bacterium. The sequence goes on along the minus strand of JAUSHB010000002.1, from coordinate 5,935 downwards.
GCGTCTCCATACTCGCTTTTCAAAAACTTCACAACATTTTTAACTTCAGCTTCTGAAATGTACGCCGATTGAATGCGTATCGGCTTAGACATTTCGCCTGAAATATACAGCATGTCTCCTGCGCCGAGGAGTTTTTCTGCTCCGCCCATGTCAAGGATTGTTCTCGAGTCGATTTGCGAGGTTACTTGAAGGGCAACGCGTGCGGGGATGTTTGCCTTAATAAGACCAGTGATGATATTAACACTCGGTCTCTGTGTTGAGAGAATAAGATGGATTCCTACCGCGCGACTCATTTGTGCAAGGCGTACGATCGCCGACTCGAGTTCCCGCGGATAGCTGGTCATAATATCAGCAAGTTCATCGATAATGATTACAATATAGGGCATTTTCTCAGGCAAACTACTTACGCCATTTTCCGTGTCCGTGTCATTTGTTGGCGGTTGCTTATTCCCGACTTTTTTCATTGCTGGTTCTACGATTGTTTTGTGATACGAAGATATGTCTCGCACCGACTCTCCTTCCAAAATGTTATACCTCCTCTCCATTTCCTTCGCTGCCCATTTAAGTGCCAATATGGCTTTTTTAGCGTCAGTAATGACAGGAGTAAGAAGGTGGGGGATGCCGTTGTAGAGAGTAAGCTCGACACGTTTTGGGTCAATCATGACGAATCTCATATTTTCAGGAGAATTGCGAAAGAGGAGAGAATTGACGATTGTGTGTATGGTGACAGATTTTCCTGAACCTGTTGCACCAGCAATGAGAAGATGAGGCATTTTCCCGAGGTCGGCGAAGTGCGCATGACCGGAAATATCTTTCCCGAGCGCAAGGAGAAGTGATTTTACGGATTTTTGATATGTCTCATCGGAGAGAAGTGTGCCAAGCCCGACAGTTGTTTTTGTATTATTGGGAAGCTCGATGCCAACAAGTGATTTTCCCGGGATAGGCGCCTCGATGCGCACTGGATGTGCTGCAAGGGCAAGTTCAAGATTGTTTTGGAGACTTAAAATTTTTGAAAGACGAACCCCTTCAGCAGGTTTAAGTGCATAGCGTGTGACAGACGGGCCAATCGTTACTTCATCCATCTCAACATCAATACCAAAATTTTGGAGCATTCTCTTAATGATATTTGCATTTGCTTTGATATCACCAACACCGGGCTTCCCTCGATCTCCCTCAAGGAGTGAAAGTGGGGGAGGGTTAAATGTTCCCTTGCCTATGAATTCAACTGAGATTTCTTTGTTCTTATTTTTGCCGATACCGAGCACGGTTTTTATTTTTCCGACGCTTTCAGACTGAGCCGACTGCAACACCGGCTTTGGGGCATCCTCATCCCTTTCTTCGCTTTCTTCTCCGGTGGTTACTTCAATTTCAACTTCAGAAACTGTCTCATCAACTTTTGGTGTGCGTGAAAAAAGTTTTTTAAAGAGGAGAACGAGTGGCTCAATGCGCGGCCTCGTGTCAAACATGATAAGAAAAGAAGTGGCAAGAATCGCGGTAAGGAGAATGAGGCCGGCGGTGAGATCAAAAAGTTTTAGTATAGGGACCGAAACAATCTTCCCCACGATCCCCCCGGAACTATTTTTAGAGAGAATGTCGATGATGCCGAGTGCAGAGAGCATAAAAAGAATTGATCCACCCCCTGTTGAAAGTGCAAAATTTGGACGTGTTTCTTTCAGGAAAGATATAGCAAGAAGAATGAGAAGTATGGGAAGTATAAAATATCCTACACCCAAAAGTGCAGAGAGAGCAGTGTAGAGATAGTTACCAACAACTCCCGACTTGTGAAATGATGCGAGAATGAAAAGAACTGCGGCCACAAACAATACTATTGAAATTACCGCATGCCGTGTTTCTTGTTTAAGACCAGATATAATATTCCCCTTGCTCCTTCTATCTCCACCATTTTTTTCTTTTTTTGCCATAGTTTTTTAATGTTTATCACATAATACCACACAGGGAGAGCTTCGTTAGCTTCGTGGAAAAGCTTCATGAGCTTCAATAGCTTTTTAAGAATTTGGAAGCAGGACTTCCAAATCTTCCCCCCAAAAAGTTCCAGAAGCCAATGAAGGTATTTCAAGGAGCTTGTTTTCTTCCGTATCTTCTATATAATGTCTTTTTATAAAAGACGATGAAAATCTCCCCAGGATACATAAAGGACATAATGGGATTTTGATAACCATCTCCAATATTTGCGCCTTAAGGACAGTCCTATAATCTCATAAAATTCTTCCCAACGGAGCTAATGAATATCTTCACGAACACTATGGAAAATAATAATCAAGACAAAGAGACACAAAATACAGCTAACGATAATAAATCTTTTGTAACTCCAGACTTCATTCACAAGAAAACGGAGAGGCTTGTTACTGCAGTTTATATGCTCTCAAATTTTTTCCCCGAGAAAGAACCTCTTCGTTGGGAAGTTCGGAAGCTCGGCATCGATCTTCTTGGTGCAAGTTCCTCTGTCTTTTATACTAAAACGTCTGATGTGGAAAATTACCTTCGAGAAAGTATTGGTATTATTGGGGAATTAATAGTACGTTTTGAAATTGCCCATATCTCGAGTCTTATATCGGGAATGAATTTTACCGTACTCAAAAATGAACTCCTTTCCATAAGAGACACTATTGAGTCGTTGAGTAAAAGTGGAAAGGGACAAAACATACTTATCACGAGTGATTTTTTTGCTCAAGACAAACTTCTTGAAAAAGCTCCAGAAGCTATCGAAGCTAAAGAAGCTCTTCCTAACAAAGCTATTTCCCGAAGCTCTTCCCAACAACACCCACAAAGTCTTTCCATGAAGCCAATGAAGCTCCTTTCTAAGGCTCCCGAAGCTATTGAAGCTAAAGAAGCTAGAAGCTTGCTCCATTCCATCGCATCAAAAAGAAAAGGAGACCGCTCGGAAACAATTTTGAAGATTTTAAAGAAAAAGGATAATCTCACCGTAAAGGACATCGCGCAGGTAATCTCTGATTGCAGTGAAAAAACAATACAGCGTGAATTACTTGCGTTGGTAGATAAAAATGTCCTTAAAAAAGTTGGTGAGCGGAGATGGAGCAGATACTCGCTGGCATAACAAGAAGAGCTTCATGAGCTTCAATAGCTTTTTTAAAGGGTTGGAAGCTTGTCTCGTAAATGAAGCTTGTTTTCTCTCCCAATATACGCTATTATCTTGAGGTGGATAAAAACCCGCAGTATAAGGGTTGAGTTATGGTTTGCATTAAGCAAGCCATATTTTAAGTTATCCACACTCCATTTTGCAGGTCTTTCCGGAAATCAGATATAATTACCGTAGGTTTTGAGATTTCTCCAATATGAAGTTGGATGTCATATCAAAACGAATACACCGTCTTCTATATCGTAGGAGTGGTGAGTCAGTCTGGAAAGATTTCAGAAAGTATTTCAGTACGGGTGATAAGCAAGGGAGCAAGGACTTTGAAAACAGAATAGATAGAATTTGTAATTCTATTATTGCATCGTCGCTTGGATGTCATGCAAGGTAATTCTTGCGTGCCACTCCTCGCTCGATGCAATAGAAACTGTAATCAAATGTTAATTTGTTTTCTTTGTGGTCGAACTATTCAGAATGCAGGTACTCGTTCATTCTTTTTTGTCAGCTAGTCCAGTGATAACGATTATAAAAAAATCGCGAGGCGCTGGAATAGTAGTAGATGCGGGAAGTATCGTTAGGTTTTTGTCGAAACTAACATATTACCGCAGAATAATTTTTTCCACCGAATGCGAATTCGGAAAAAAATTATATTAATTAAAAAGTAAATTATTTAGTATGTATAAATTGAAAGAATCTAAAACTGCAAAAGCAGTTGCAGGTTTTGTCGGTTTACTTACAGCAGTCATGATGATGGGACCAATGGTCGCATCAGCAGACGCTGTTTCTGACCTTCAAGCCCAGATCACAGCCCTTATGGCGCAGATCAATTCGCTTAACTCGCAAATTGCTGCAACAACAGGCACTGGATCATGCACATTCACTTTTGCAACAAATCTTAGACAAGGTAGTACTGGCGGAGATGTTATGAATTTGCAAAAATTTCTTAATCTCGACCCAGCTACCCAAATAGCTTCAGGAGTAGACGCAGGAGCTCCCGGATATGAGACGAGCTATTTTGGTGCAAGAACCAAAGCCGCAGTCGTAAAATTCCAGGACAAGTACACCGCTGAAGTTCTTACTCTGGTAGGACTCACGAGTGGTACAGGTTTCGTTGGTGCCGCAACACGCGCAAAGCTTAACGCAATGTGCTCGGTAGCAACAACCCCGACGACGCCAACAACCCCGACGACACCAACAACGACGCCAACAGTTGGCGCTCTTACGGTTTCATCGGCTTCACAGCCATCAAACTCACTTGCACCGACAAGCGCATCACGCATTCCATTCACCAAATTTATGGTAACGGCAGGCGCATCTGATGTGACCATCACCGGTGTCAATGTTGAGAGAAGTGGTCTTGCTCAAGATGCTGTGTTTGCCGGAATCGTCCTTTTGGATGAAGACGGTACACAGTTTGATATCGCAAAGACACTTGGGTCAAATCACCAAGCAGTAATCGGTGGTACGTTTACCGTTAAGGCTGGAACGACCAAAACTTTGACGGTAGCGGGGAATATGGGCTCAAGCCTCTCTTCCTACGCAGGTCAAGTTGCTAGCCTTACTGTTACAGGCGTAAATACGTCGCCAGTAGTAACAATACTTGGCTCATTCCCTATAACAGGGGCAATGCACACAATCAATGCATCACTTACGCTTGGTACGGCAGTTGGCTCGACTTCATCATATGATCCAGGCACAACAGCAACCAAGCCGATCGGAACAACTGGTTATAAATTTACCGGAGTCCGCATCACAGCTGGTTCAGCTGAAGATACACGCTTGAAATCAATTCGCTTCTACCAGGCTGGTTCAGCGGGTTCAGGCGATCTTTCAAACGTGATGGTCTATGTTGACGGCACCGCATACCCAACCACGGTTTCAGCAGATGGTAAATACTATGCTGCGAACCTCGGTTCAGGTATTGTGATCGCAAAAGGTCTTGCAAAAGACGTTTGGATCGCGGGTGACATCACTGGTTCTGGTTCAGCAGGCCGCACGATCGACTTTGACATCCAGAAAAATACCGATGTCTATGTTGCCGGCGAAACCTATGGATATGGAATTATCGCAAGTGGCACAATTACCACTTCGACTCCTTCACTCAATGGTAACGCGGTAACTGTTTCAGCTGGCTCGGTAACTTCAGTTACCAAGGCAACTTCAGTTGCAGCGCAGAATATTGCAATTAACCTCGCAAATCAGGTTCTCGGTGGATACGAGACAGATCTTACTGGTGAAGCGATTTCAGTTCAAAGCCATGTCTTTACTATTGCTTCAACTACTCCGTCTGGAGTTGGAACCGTAGCATCTGTACTCACTAGCGTTTCTCTTTATAATGAGAATGGCGCAGTGGTCGCAGGTCCGGTTGATGCAGTTGTTTTGTCAACTTCTGGCTCAACACAGACTGTTACTTTCACAGATACGGTTACGTATCCGGTTGGCAAGCACACTTACACTTTAAAGGGTAAAGTTCCAGCTAGTATTGGTAACGGTTCAACATATGTTGTTACAACAACCCCCTCGTCACAGTGGACAAGCGTAACAGGCCAGACTACTGGTAATACAATTACTCTTACGAATGGTATCGTCACAATGAACACGATGACCGTCAAGTCAGCAGCTCTCGCGGTGTCTCAATCAACGAGCCCTGCAGCACAATTTATCGTTGCTGGTGGTACAGGAGTAACATTCGCAAATTACCAGCTTGACGCAAGTCAGTCTGGCGAGGATGTTCGCTTCTCATCAATAGGTCTTACAACTTCTGCATTCACCGGTTTGTCAGGTTGTCAGCTCTATGACGGCTCAACTTCATTGACCACCGGT
>JAUSHB010000001.1 GCA_030648955.1 bacterium | reverse complement strand
GTGCAAGATGCATCAAAATCTAGCACGACATATGTTACCGTCACCGCTCCCCTTCCTCCACAAGCAAGCCAAGCAGGAAGCATCGTATACAGTGAGACAATCGGCTGGGGATGGGATGTTGGAACGTGGCCCAATGTCATCGTCAATCCCGCTTCCCCAAATGCGTACAGAGGGGATAACGGTATTGAAATGCAGACAACTGCTCAATGGGGACGGGTGCAGCTTCTCGCGGAGTCGAACTTTAAATTCAATACTACGGGATATGAGTCCCTCTCATTCGCCATCAACATCGGGGCGAATGAAGAAGAAGACTTGTATGTCGGACTCTTGAATGTGAGTGGCGGTGTGCTTCAGTACCAAAACATCAGGAACTATGCCGAAAATGGCACGCTCAATTCGTATCAGTGGAAACATATAAGGATTCCGCTTTCCGCATTGAGTGGATTAAACACGGATGTGTATGGCGTTGAAATACAAAGTACAAATCCCACTACACTGTATTTCGACGAAGTGCAATTTGAACTCAATGGAACCAACGGAGGTTGCCAGTAATGCAAACGAGATCGGAAGTAAAACGAAACCGATCGCGCTCTTGTGCGCGAAACATTCTGGGAGGGCTCGCGCTCTCCCTTCTCTCTCAACTCTCGCATTCTGCGGGATTACAATGCACCGTGAATCCGGATGAGGGGCCAGTGCTCATATTCAGGAATCGCGTAGTTGTGCAAGACTCTGTGACAAAATTAGAACCTGGATGGAGGATATCGGGTGCATGGGGAGGAACAACCGTAACCGGAGTGCAAACTCCGGGTCAAGGAAGTTCTGCGGAGAAGTCTCTCCTTGTTCACTACCCTATCGCATGGAAAGGAACAGGAGTGTACACAGAAAACTTGTCAGCATATATCGGAGACAAAAGTGCTCTCACCTTCCGCATTCGAAAAGAAAGCGCGGATGGTAATGTGCTTGTTGGGTTGCATGAAAGCATGACGGACACGATAGGCACATGGGTGTATGTAAGCAGTTATCTTTTCCCTCTCCAGTCTAGCCAGTTTATCGCGGGACAGTGGTATTCGGTAAGAATTCCACTCTCCGATTTTCAGGCAACCAACTCATACATCAAGGGAATTGTATTCCAGTCAAGTGTGGCTGGGGATGTGTATTTGGATGATATCATGATTACGGTTCCTCTTGTTTTGAAGTGGCCGTTAGCGACTCCTTCTTATGCCAATAAGTTCGTTACCCAAAAATTTGGCATAGATTGGGCTGGAGAGACATATTGTCCCGCGGGTGTAATTAAAAAACACAATGGGACTGACTATCGGGCGACAGCCGGGACTGTAGTTTATGCGGCGGAAAGTGGGGTGGTGAAGGAAATACTTCCTTACAACGCAACATGGGCTCAAAACATTGTCCTTGAACATATGACGTTGTCAGGACAAATATACACTACTGTATATTGGCATGTAACTCCTGTTGCGGGACTGGATGGTTTTATTGGTCCGATTGCCAAGGGTCAAAAAATAGGGACAGTGGCAGATATTGGTAGCGGTACCCATTTTCATTTTGGGGTGCATTTGGGATCTTACGCCAGCGCGTACTTCAATAATACTCCGTACGCTGGTACAGGTGCATTACCACAAAATAATTGCCAAGACGCAACATCTGGTAAGTGGTATCCTGCTTTTCCTGCGGGATTTGTTGACCCAGAGGACATCAAAAAAGTTCTTTTTCGGTAGTTAGGTTTAGTTAAAAGGTTCCCTTCGGGGAACCTTTTTTTATTGGATGCGGATACTTTCTATTATAGAAAGATATGCTTCCTCATAAGTTGTGCCTTTTAAATAACGAATTTCGAGTATCCCATTTTTTGTTTTAACTAAAATGGATATCCATGTACCCCCAGAATATCCGTCTGGAACAGAAGTAAGTTCAACTGCCTTATGCCCATCAAGTGTAACTTCTTTTGACGACAAAGTTTCTTTTTTCCGTGTTTCTTGTATATTTTTAATCTCTTTTCCTTGGGCAACGAATAAAGAGAGAGCACCCATCATTGCGCTGGATTGTCGCCTCGGATCATTTGGGGGAATCGATGTTATAAGAATGTTATTTTTTGACTCTTCAACAAACAGATTCGATGGGTAATTAAAATTTATTCCAAAAGATGAGTTCTCGTAAATTTTTTTGGTCGTCGTCGCCACAGTAGTTATATCATCAGAAGCAATCTTCTCCCCCCCCTTCTTTCCCACCACAACCCACCCCAGTCCGATAAGGACAAGGATTGCGAGGGCGATAACAATTGTCTGTTTTTTCATGTTTCGGAGTATAGCTTGATTAACGGTAAATGGCAAGAAATCTCCTTCGCTACTTCTTCCCCAAATGCGTATGCGGGAAACACTGGTATTGAAGTAACAACACTTGGGCAATGGGGACGCATACAGCTTCTCGCGGAGTCAAACTTTAAGTTCACTACTACGGGATATGAGTCCCTCTCCTTCGCCATCAACATCGGAGCGTATGAAGGCGAGGAGTTGTATGTGGGACTTATCGGAAGCAACGGCGATGTTATTGCCTACAAAATGGTATCCCCATACACAGGGAGCAAAACACTCGACGCCTATCAATGGCAACCGGTGTATGTACCACTTTCCGATTTGGGAGTCTCAAGTACAGATGTCTATGGAGTGGAGATACAAAGTTCCACCCCAGCGACATTTTATGTTGATGAAATCCAGTTTCTAAACACCAACGGAGGATCTTGCAATGCAGAGTAAACTTGGAAGATGTGGAAGCTTCGGCAACCACATTTCACTTCTCATCGGCTTCTTCGCTCTCTTTCTAATAGGAAGAGTGTCGGCGGAGCACAACTTCACCTGTCACCTTCCGGAAGGACCCATTGTTCTCTATGAGGACAGATTTTCTGATGACAGATTGTCTCAAGGATGGAATACCATGTGGTCGTGGGGAGGAATTATTGTCCCGTGGATAACGCAGTCGACCCCCGGAGGACAAGGCGGCACATACGCTCTTAAGGCGGATGTCGGCGAGTCAACCGGAGGAGGGCTTGAGATCCATACCGATTGGGGCAAGAGTGTCTTTACAACGGGACGCACTGTTCTTGCATTCTCGTTCCGCAAGGAAATGGATGCAAATGTAAGGGTGGGAATACGAGATTCCAGTGGTACCGTTCCCACCTATGTACTACTCTCATCCTACATTGCTCCGAATCAAGATGTTCTTCTTGTAAACGGACAGTGGTACTCGTTCGTGATTCCTCTCTCTGATCTTCAATCCGTTAACAAAGCACTCGGCGGTGTGGTGTTTACCACCAATGCTCCGGGGACGATGTATGTGGATAATGTGATGATCTTAAATATACCCCCAAACTTCAAGTTGCCATTGCCGGGAAATAAAAACTGGCTTCTGACCGTAGAGGCCGGAGGGAAAGCGTTTGATGGATCGGATGATACCAATCATTACGAACAAAAAGCTTACTTTTCTCTCGACTTCGATGATACAAGCCAGGAGGTTGGGCAAGAAACGGATGTCAAAGTTCTTGCATCCGCAGGAGGGAAAGTGGTTTTTACTTCTACGACAGAAGACCAATATAATGGGTATTATGTCGTCATTGATCACGACGGAGACGGGAATCTCAAGACTGGTTATTCAACGTGGTATGCGCACATGAAGAAAGATTCCATTCTTGTTTCTGCGGGGAATACCGTTACACAAGGCCAACAGCTTGGAATAATTGGCAATACTGGGGATAGCGCGGGAACGCATCTTCACTTCGGAATCCAGTACAACAATAAAAAATGGCTGAAGAAAGCCAATGGATCAGTTGATGAAGAGACAGCGTTGTTTCTTCGAATTATAAAAATTGAAGGAAGAAAAATTGAGGAATATAAAGTAGGTGTCGGAAGTTCTGATCCTGCGGGATATTATCCCTCAACCAATGTGCAATAGTTCTTTATAGTAAATAGTAGTTTAAACAGCGAAGCTTATGCTTCGCTGTTTTTTATTGAGAGCCCGTGTTTACTGTTTGATAAATTTACAAAAATCTCTCTCGTATTGAGATTTGTTCACTTTATTCTCCCAAAAAAGCAAACGAAGACATCATCGCCCCTGAAACTTCGTCTTTAAGAGGATAGTGTATCATCATTTTCTCACCATTTTTGTTTTCAACAAAAATATAATTATAAATTGTGTTGTCTGGAAGAATATATCCGCCGGTCCATTCAAAATCAAACCCCGCGCTCAAGGTAAATGAATATGCTTTTTGCCCATCTATCGTTATTTCTTTCATACTCCCGACTTCTCTATTTTTGAAATTTGGATTTTTGTAGTTGACCTCATATAGTCTCACCTTTTCGCTCAATTCTCGAAGAGAAAGCGCTAGCAATTTGTTTCGTTTTATAATCGTTTCTGAAGACACATGAATCAACGGAACAAGTACATTAACAGTAATATCCGTGTTGCTACCTGGAACAAAGATTTGGATATCACTGCCTTTTTCAACAGGAGTTGGATCTAAATCTACTATCGTGCTAATCTCAGCGTCTTTTGGATATTTAACAGAATACCTAAAAGAAGTATTCTTGTATTTTTTCCATGTTGAAGTGTCGAGTTTTTTTGGCACCGTGGTTGTTGTCGCCTTATCCGTCTTCACTGGAAACCACTCTGCTGAATTGCGCCAATCCAAACCAGAAACCTTTTTTGCATGTGTATTTTTATACACCACAACCCACCCCAATCCGATAAGGACAAGGATTGCGAGAGCGATAACAATTGTCTGTTTTTTCATGTTTCGGAGTATAGCTTGATTAACGGTAAATGGCAAGAAATCCCCACGTTTTTTTGCATTTATTTTTAATATATGTAAGTATGGCTTCTGTGGGGAATATAAAAGTAATCATGTTCTTTGAGTGAGGTGCATGAAAAATCTACGCAATCAAGTTAGGTTATTTTGTGAATATATACGATAAAGAGATTGATTTTTTCCATACTACAATAATTTTATGAATACAAAAAAAGAGGTCGTTACTTCCACGATTTTGATAGCAATAATTTTTGTAGCTGTTATACTTTGCAGTAGCGTATATTTTTTAAAGTATAAAAATTCAGCACGGACCATTAATGAAGGTAGTAAATTGAATCTTCGCCCCCTGGGTGGTCCTGATTACTATGGTCGTCCCACTTCGGCGTATGAGATTGATGATACACATGTGTACTACAATAAAAATTTAATCAGTGCGGATCCTGATACCATAGAGATTTTAAAAGGATCTCTTAAATCCATGAAGGGTGATATTTCATACTTGTATGCACGAGACGCAACAGCTGTGTACTATGCAGGAAAGCCGCTTTCTGGGGTGATATCTGCGACATTCCAGCCGATAGAAAATGGGTCGGGCATCCATAACTATGGAACCGATGGTAAAACTGTGTACTTCGGCTATGAATCTATCCCCGGTGCGGATCCTAAAACATTTAAGATACTGTGGCAGACTATCTACGAGGGTTGCGGAGAAACTTATTATAGTAAAGACTCAGCCCATGTGTATTTAAATACCACCATTGTACCAAACGCAAACCCTGAAACCTTTGAGTCACTTATTAACGGTTTTGGGAAAGATATGCGTGGCTATTACAAAGGAGCGACCTACATTAGACCTACTATTGATCTGAAAGAACTTGTGTGTAACTACGGATAGATTTCTAACCAAAATCGCAGCCCCGCACAAATATGACATTTTCTCTTTTGTATAAAGAGGACAAATATGTGAGTATGGTTTCTGTGGGAAATATAAAAACATGAACCGGAAACAGTTAATATATGTTTCAATCGCTCTTGCCCTCCTATTCATACTCGGAGCAGGATGGTATGTTGCGTTGACGGAAAAAGAAAATCCGTCAGTAATCGACAATACCGCAAAAGAAAAAAGTGTGGTGATGAAGACGTATTCAAGCGAAAAGTACGGATTTTCACTTCAGTATCCGTGTGATGATAGATGCCAGGTTTCTCCGCCTTTTCCGCAAGATGATGGTGTTTCAGAAGATAAGATTTGGTTCAATATGCAACCAAACGGCCAGATGTTGGTTAGCGGATTTACTGATGAAAGCGTGAATAAATGGAATACCTTCGTTACTGAAAATCCAGGACCAACAGGTCTGTTCACGCTTTCTCTCTCTTCTTTACGCGAAGCCTTAAATTTGCCTATTGGAAGTAGTTGTAAAATCAAAACCTTTTCTGAAAGCCCTTACACATACGACAACTGCAAGATCGTGCTTATCGGCGGAAAGAAAGCGGTTCGGGTTGTCGGCGGTATTTTCAAAGCCAGTGAACCAAACAGAAGTTATTTCATTAACAAAGATGGAGATAATCATTGGATACGAATTACCGAATTGTACACCTCTCGTTCTAGCTCCGACGATTTCCTTTCCGATCCCTCAAAAATCACGCCAGAATTGCAGGTTCAGATTGACGCGATGGCAAAGATGTTAGAGAGTGTCAGATTTGAGTAAAGGTTTCATCCGGATTTTTTACAGCTCCATCGTATACAACTACTGCAACAGTAACCGCAACAAGCGTGCAAGATGCATCAAAATCTAGCACGACATATGTTACCGTCACCGCTCCCCTTCCTCCACAAGCAAGCCAAGCAGGAAGCATCGTATACAGTGAGACAATCGGCTGGGGATGGGATGTTGGAACGTGGCCCAATGTCATC